>QYQD01000044.1 GCA_007280345.1 Deltaproteobacteria bacterium
ATGGCCTTAAGGGAGGCAGGCCTTACTGCCGGACTGATAGGAACCCAACTTATCGAAGGTTAAGAATTCCATGGGTGGAGAATTGTCCATGAGATGGGCGAGATTAGGCAAAATAGTCCTTTTTATCCTGTCATTCTCCGCCTTGTTTTTGGGGGCGAGGATAGGTATGGCCATAGAAGAAGCCAAATATAATGTGCTTGAGCGTGAAGGGGATTTTGAGCTCAGGCAATATCAACCCCACATCGTTGCGGAGACCCTAGTCGAGGGTGACTTTCAAGAAGTGGGCAACGAAGGCTTTCGGCGCTTGTATGACTATATCTCCGGCAAAAACCGCAAACAGCAATCCATCCCCATGGCTCCCCCGGTGTCCCAAGAGGCGGCCTCAGAGAAGATCCCCATGACCGCCCCCGTGAATCAGGAACAAGTGGGGGAGAAATGGCGGATCTCCTTCCTGATGCCCTCTCAATACACGCTGGAAACTCTTCCGGGACCCTTGGACCCGAGAGTGCAATTGACCAAGGTTCCGGGACTGCTCATGGCCGCCCTCAGTTATTCTGGCACCTGGAGCAGGGGGCGCTATGAGGAGAAAGAGAAGCGGCTGAAGGAACTCATTCGGCGGCAAGGTCTCAAAATAGTTGGTGAGCCTGTCTTTGCCAGATATAATCCACCCTTCATGCCCTGGTTTTTGCGCCGCAACGAGGTCTTGATCCCAGTGGCGCGTTAGGAAGATAGGGCTCTAAAGGGTTTTCACAGCCTTCTAAAGTATTATTGCAACTCATCCAAGAGATTTTCTCCAGATCGGATCAGCTCCCTGAACCTGTATCGGCCCCGGGAATTACCTCCTGGACAGCACCTGATAAACTGTGAGTAGCAATGCACCCCACCACCCAGCAAAGGAAAGAATAAAAGCGATGGGAATCTTCTTTTGCCATTCCGGTGGCAAGAGCTCTGAGGCCAGCCCCTCGCGCTTGCGCCGGAGTAGAAATGAGCTCACGCTGAAGGAAAGGAAAACGCCGTTTACGATGAGCACGATAGCAATTAATGCTTGCACCGGAAAATCGTAATTTTAAGTCCGGATTACCCGAGCCTTTATTGCTATGTTGTTGGGATATGGTTACTTTTAGTAGATAATCTTAATTTAACAAAATTCTAACTTGATCAATAGAAAAAAAACGGTAATATAGTTAAGAAAAGATATTTGGAATGTCTTTTTATCAATCTTTGCAAGCCCCTGCTTCAACTCATTCATAATTAATCAATTTTCACATCTTGAGAACTGAGTGAAGATATTTTTTATGAGGCCACAATGGGAAATAGCATCTGACGCTTTGACGTATCATAAGGTATGAACTCGGCTAAGATTTCCAAGAAATAAAGAGGACTTAAATCGTGAACGAAGATTTACCAAATACAATATCATCAGAATTTAGTGCAAGTAAGATCTTTGAGATTAGTGGCACTAGAATTGATTCTGATATTGCAGCTGAACTGTGGCCAAGAATTTTGCAACATAAATGGCTTATGTCTGAAAAACTTAGCCGAGATGTAGGCTTGCGGGTCGCATGCATTGATTTTCTGGAAAATATGGAGCAAGCCCGGGAGGAATACTTAGCCTATCAACAGAGGGATATCCTGAATGAGATGGGAGCTCAGACCATCAGCCAAAAATTATGGGACACTATCTCTGATTCGCAACCTCCAAAGCAGATAGTTCAGAAAAGAATTATTCTTCCGTTGACCAGGCAAAATCTCTCGAAAAAACATGGAGTAGTTCCTCCAAAGGCTATTATTTTCTTTGGACCTCCTGGCACAGGAAAGACTCATTTTGCCAAAGCAATAGCTGGAGCCCTTTCCTGGTGGTTCATTGAGATTGCCCCTAGCATGCTAATGGTTGACGGTACCGAAAAGGTGGGAGCTAATCTGCGAACAATAATGGAAAAGTCACGAACCTTGAAAGAAGCCGTCATTTTTATCGATGAGTTTGAAGAGATTGCCGGCAGCCGTGATGAGGCAAGCCGAGTTGATAAATCAATTACAAACGAATTTTTAAAGCAGGTTCCATTGTTTAAAAATCAAGCAAACAACATACTCCTTATCTGCGCTACCAATTATATTAGACAGCTCGATACAGCGCTGCTTCGTCCAGGAAGATTTGATTGTATTATTCCTGTGGGCGCTCTGACCGAAGATGAGAGATCATCTATTTTGGAACACTACCTTTCAAAATTGAATACTGGAGAAGTAGACCTTAATCGTATAATAAAGATGACATCACGATTTACGCCAGCCGATATAGAATATCTCTTTCAACAGGTTGCTCAGTTTGCCTTTGAAAATGAACATGTTACACAGCAAGATTACCGGGTAACTACGGACACCATTTTTGAAATTATACCAAAAATCCGTGCGTCTTTGACTGACGAAGTTAGCGTAGAGTTTGAAAAAGATAGTATCGCTTATTCCCGTTTTTAAAGATAAAAATTATGATCATTCCAACGTCTGCCTGAGGGGGGCGATTTGTTATGAAGTTATTGGTAAGCTCATTAAGAAAAGTTTTCCTGGGAGCCTGGCTTGTTCTCTGGTGCATGGGAATAATTCTTTCTCCAGGTTCTCATCTTTACGCCGGGCCTGAGGATGATCTGCGCCACAAATTAGAAACGGGAGAGATCATCGTCACTGCGACAGCCGAGCCGGGTACCTGTCTTAAACACGGCGAAATGATAGGCATTATCGATGCTTCTCCCGAAATCGTCTGGCAGGTGATCACTGATGTGAATAATTTTAAGTATTTCATGCCGCGGACCCTCAACAGCATGGCGGTGGCGGCCGAAAAGGTCCCCGTGATCGTGAAAAGCAGACCGAACAACGCTGAGGAGGTGGAACGCTTGCTTGGCCCAACCCCGGCGGACCCAGCCACCTATCGCATTCCCGGCGGGAAATATACCGTATATCTTTATAGCAATCTGGATTTCCCCTGGCCTTGCAGCAACAGATGGTACATCATCAAGGGGCAGAATGATGAGACCCGGGCGGCCCAGCATCGCTATCATAGCTCCTGGTCGCTTGTGACCGGCAACCTCAATGAAAATTCCGGGGAATGGATTGTGGAACCCTTTGGCGCGACGAAAACCAAGGTCATTTATAAGCTGTGTACCGACCCGGGCGGGGCTATTCCGGGGGTTTTGGTCAAGCAGGGGACGTGTACCACCATGCCCCAAATAATTTCCGCAATCAGGGAACGGGCTAGGAAACTCTGTGGGCTCAAACAGCCATAATGACGACACTAAAATGCATTAAAGTATTTTTATTATAATTGTATAATCAAATCGCTTATGAAACTGCAGCCATAACCTTGATACCTTGCGCAATTTATATCAGTCCAATTTGCGCAACCACAATTTTAGCCGCGCGGCGATCTTATCCCGCACTTCTCGAAATTTTGCCAGCTTTGCCTCATCAGTCCCCTCAAAGGCCACGGGATCTTCAAAGGGCCAGAATAGGCGCTGCTGCAAGATGCTGGGAAAGGCGGTAGGACAGTTCTTTTCGGCGCTAGAACACACAATGATGACGTAAGCAAAATTTATTTTGCCCAGGTATTCTTTGACCCCTTTGGAGTACTGGCCGCCCAGGTCGAACCCCACTTCTGCCATGACCTGGCGGGTGAAGGGATTGATGTCCCTGGACTCGAAACCGGCGCTGAACACCTCAAAGCGGTCGCCGGCAAACTGTTTCAGGAAAGCCTCGGCCATCTGGCTCCGGGCAGTATTATGGGTGCAGAGGAAGAGGACCTTGGCTTTTACCATGGGAGTTTTATCCGGAAGCTAAAAAGGCAGAGACAGAATTATTTCAGCCAAGCCAATCATAATGAGCACTAGCCCGGAAAGGGTGCCGGCGTGCCGGCCCAGCCAGCGCACTCCGAGACTACGGCCCAGACCGATTCCCAGCCAGAAGGTGAGGATGCTGAGGACCCCCACCGTCAGCGTGGTGAGCAGGGTCGACAGCCCCAGCAGGCCGGCCCCCACGCCATTGGGGATATTGTTCAGCATGAGGGCCAGGCTCAGTAGGAGACTTTCTCTTAAATCAATGTGACCCGAGGAGTCTCGGTCGGCGAGAACCGGATGTTGCAGGATAAGGATGAGCCGCCGCAGCCATGACTTCTGGGCCAGCCCATTGGCGGGAGCGGTGGGTTGGACCTCGTGGACCTCTTGCCCCTGGCGCTGCCGTTCCCCAAACTCCTGCCGGATGACCCAGACCCCCATGCCGATCAACAGTACGGCTCCCAAGAGAACGCCAACTTGTGCAGGCAAGACCTGAAAGATTTGCTGCCCGAAAACTATACAAAGTCCGGTGCCCGCGGCCGTAATCAAGGCGATCAAAAAATTGGAAGCCAGGGGGATGCCAATTCCCCGAGCCCCATAAGCGATGCCCACTCCGACGTTATCGAGGTTGCAGGAGATGGCCAGCAAGAATATGGTCAATAAATGTGAAGCTTGCATCTACCGCTCCTTGAGCATATCAGCCTTGTCGGTGGCTTCCCAAGGCAAGGTGAGATCAACCCGCCCCACATGGCCATACACTGCCAGCATCTGGTAAAACCGCCCTTTGTGGAGGGACGGCAAATGTCTCAAGTTAAAATTTTTCAAAATCCCGGCCAGGCGAAAATCGAAATCCCTTTCAAGCCGGGCGGAGAGGTCTTCATCGGAGAGCTTGCCGGTGCCGAAGGTTTCCACCTGAATGCTGACCGGCCGGGAAAAGCCGATGGAATAGCTGAGTTGGACCTCGCAGGCTTCCGCCAGACCGGCCGCCACCAAATTTTTGGCAGCATAGCGGGCCACGTACGCCCCTATCCGGTCAATCCGCATGGGGTCCTTGCCACTGAGGGCGTTACCGCTGTGCCGGGCATATTCGCCGTAGGTGTCCACGTCGCTTTTCCGGCCGGTTAGCCCGGAATGGACCGCCGGACCGCCCACCAGAGGTGTTCCATCGGGTTGATAAATATTAAGGTATGGTCATCCGCTTTGAGGTCTTCATCCATGAAGGCAGGTTTAATTACTGCTTCTCGAATATCATTAGCCAATCTCTGAGTAGATATTTCCTGCGTCATTCCTTTGGTGCCGCTGGCAATAATGGTGATGCTGTGAATCCGGTGCGGCCGGTGGTCGCGATATTCCACGCCCACCTGGGTTTTCCCATCCGGCGACAGGTAAGGGACCAGTTTCTGCACCCTGGCATTGTCGATCTGCCGGGCCAGTTTCTGGGCCAACCAGATGGGAAGGGGCATGAGAACTTCGGTCTGCCGGCAGGCGAAACCAAACACGGTGGCGTGTTGCCTTACGTGGATTCGTTCTATCTCGTCTTCTGAAAGAAGTTTTTCATTAAAGAAAAGGTCCGTATCGGGAGGATATTCTTGCAGGCTGGTCATAATGCCGCAGGTGCGGGCGTCAAAGTCCGGTTGCCGATAGCCGATCCGGCTGATGACCTTGCGAGCTATTCGAGGGATATCAACTTTACTGTCGGAAACAAACCGGGCGGCAATGAACAGGATGGAGGTCGCAACGGCACATTCGGCTCTCACCCGGGCCTGCGGGTCCAGCTCCAGGAAATGGTCCACGACGGCATCACTGATCTGATCGCAGATCTTATCCGGGTGTCCCTCAGTCACGGACTCGGAGATGAAGATAAAATCCTTTTTCATAAGGCTATTCCTTGACTTCTATCGTCGATTTTCTAAGAGATAAAAGACGGCCGTGATCAGAATAAGGACTATTAAACCCGCCGCGACTATCAATGGATTCTGATTCATACTTGGTTTCCATTTCCGTTTCCGTCGCTATTCTCATCAACCGGTGGCTGCTTGGTGGCTTCATTCACCACCAAGGGCAGCAGGGCGCTGCCAGAAATCACCAGGCCGTCCAGCAGACCCACCGGGGCCAGGCCCAACAGACTTCTCAATCCCGGGACCACCATGGTCAAGAATTGCACTGCCAGGGAGCCCCCCACGGCCATGGTCAGGTAGCGGTTGGGAGGCAATTTCCCCGAGCTAAAGATGCTGTGGGTCTCCGAACGGCAACTGATGGCGTGCAAGAGTTGCCCGGTCGTGAGGCTATGAAAGGCCAAAGTGCTGGTTTGAGCCCCCAGGCCATAGCGCATCAGGCCATAGCCATAGGCCCCCAAAGCCCCGGTGGTGATGGCCCCGGCCTCGAAGGTCATCCTCTTAAAGTCGCCGCCGGTGAAGATCGGCCGCGCGGGATCGCGGGGCGGGCGCTCCAGAATATCGGGCTCCGGCGCTTCCATCGCCAGGGCTAAACCGGGAAAGATATCGGAAATCAGGTTGATCCACAGAAGCTGGGCCGCGGTCAGGGGAGAACCCAGGCCGACGGCCATGGCCACAAAGGTCAACATGATTTCGCTGATATTAGTGGCCAGGAAGAAATGCACTGACTTTCGGATGTTGATATAGATGGTGCGGCCGTCCCGGATGGCGATGATCAAGGTATCGAGATTATCTTTCTCCAGGACTACGTCCGCCACTTCCCGGGCGATATCGGTGCCGGTGCGGCCCATGGCGATGCCCACGTCCGCCGCCTTGAGGGCCG
>QYQD01000185.1 GCA_007280345.1 Deltaproteobacteria bacterium
CGCTTTAATTCCCTCTGACTTAACATGATAATGTCCTCTCCATTCATACCGCCCTCCCTCAAAAAAAGGCAATATAGCATCTCTAAATTAGGACATTTCTACTTTGGCTAATTAGGACATTATCATTTTGGTATTACAGCGCCAAATTGTCCCTTGTAAATGCAATATGATTATGTCACCCCTAAAATCCCTCACCCAAAGTGTTACCGCGGTCTTATCTTTTTTCTTGATACCCATTTCCTCATCTCTTCTGCCGCAAACAAGATAAAGGCAAAGGGTATCAGGGCAAGCCATATATTTATTGAAATAGGATAGGTGGAAAATATCTCATTCCCCCAGGGGTGATAGACGATAAATAATTGCAACACAAGCTCAGATGCTATGCCGATAAATATCAATTTATTAGAGAAAAAGCCGATGCGGAATACAGATTCCCTGAAGGAGCGGCATGCGAAGATATTGGCCGCCTGAGTGACTATTATCGCTGTAAGGCAGGCGGTTGTGGCCTGCATGTAAAGCGGATGGTTTGCGGCCAGCATCTCTCCCCATTTCCAGCCGCCGGTGTTCAACACATAAAAGAATCCAAATAGCCCTGCTGCGGCCTCTATAGGACCAAGGAATAAATAGGCACGGCTCAAGAGTTTTAAATTCAGGAGCCTCTCCTCAGGACTCCTCGGCGGCTGTCTCATGACTTCCTGGGTGGGTTTTTCTGCCCCCAGGGCCAGGGCCGGGAGCATGTCCGTCCCCAGGTCAACTGCCAATATCTGCATGATAGTCAGGGGTAGAGGGATTCTGAAAAGCACATAGGCAAGATAAGGCACAATTTCCGGGATGTTTGATGAGAATATGTAACTTATAAATTTCCTTATGTTCTCATACACGGCCCGGCCTTCCTCTACGGCGTTCACGATAGTGGCAAAATTGTCATCAAGGAGTATCATATCCGCCGCTTCCTTAGCCACATCGGTTCCAGAAATGCCCATAGCAATGCCGATATCCGCCTTCTTCAAGGCCGGCGCATCGTTCACCCCGTCACCGGTTACAGCCACCCTTTCCCCCTCTTCTTTTAGGATGGATACCACCCTCATCTTGTGCCTGGGTGTCATCCGGGCAAATATTATCTCTTTCTGAGAAAGCTTTTCCTGGAGTTCCCTATCACCCATCCTCTCGAATTCATGCCCCTCTATCACCACCGGGTTACCCTTTACCAGCCCTATTTCTCTGGCAATGGCCAGGGCCGTCCGGCTTCCGTCGCCGGTAATCATTATCACCTTTATGCCCGCCTCATGGCATCTCTTTAGGGCCTCCGGGACTTCCGGCCTGGGCGGGTCTTCCAGACCTATTAATCCGACAAAAATCATATCTTTTTCGAGTACCGTGTCTTTATTTTTTGAACTTTGAACTTTAAACTTTGAACTTTTTTCGATCTCTTTGTAGGCAAAAGAAAGGACCCTAAGGCCCGTGTCCATCAATGAATGGTAGGCACCCATGGTCTCTTTTTTGCGGCCTTCATCCAGCGGAATTTCTTGGCCATTTATCAGGATATGGCTGCACAATGGTAAAACGCTTTCTAAAGCCCCTTTTGTGAAAGCGGTATAAATAGTTTCTTCTCCTGACTGCTGACGGCTGACTGCTGACGGCTGTACTACGGTCATCCGCTTTCTTTCGGAATCAAAGGGTATTTCAAGCACCCGCTCTGCCTTTAAATCCCCAACCGCCTCCCTTGCCGCCTTTAAGAGTGCGATTTCTGTGGGATCTCCTTTGTATTGTCCATCAATAAGCCGGGTATTGTTACAGAGGTAGGCTATTTTCATTAGACTGTTGACTGTTGACTGTTGACTATCCACTGTCCATATTTTTTTTACCTCCATCCGGTTCTGGGTAAGTGTTCCGGTCTTGTCTGTGCATATAACGGTCACCGAGCCCAGGGTTTCGACCGAGGTAAGGGTCTTTATCAGGGCCATTTTCCTGGCCATCCTCTGGCTTCCCATGGCCAGGGAGAGGGTGACGGTGGGGAGCAGCCCTTCCGGCACATTGGCCACGATTATACCCACAGCGAAGATGAAGTTCTCCCAGAATCCCCTTCCAATGAGGTGCCCGATCACGAAAAAGACAACGCCCGTCGTTGTGGCTAAAAAGGCGATGATCCTGGTCACTTTAATAATCTCTTTCTGGAGAGGACTTAGACCGGCTTCCACGGCGCTGGTCAGGTGGGCTATATGGCCGAACTCGGTGCGCATACCGGTGGCAAAGGCTATGGCCTTCCCGGAGCCGCTCACCACGGTCGTCCCGGCAAAGGCGATATTTCGGCTTGCTATCAGTTCCTCCTCACCGGGTTCATGATTCAAAAACACGGGTTCGGATTCGCCGGTAAGGGGGGCATTGTTTACCATAAGATAGGTGGCATCTATGAGTCTGGCATCTGCCGGCACCTTGTCGCCTTCGGAGAGGATGATTAAATCGCCCGGTACTATCTCCCGGGCCGGTATCTCTTTTTCCCTGCCTTCTCTTATCACCTTCACCTGAAAAGGGAGGAGAAGTCTCAATTTTTCAATGGATTTTTCCGCCTTGTATTCCTGTATAAATGTAAAGACGGCGTTGATGAATATTACACCCGCTATGGCCAAGCCGAGGGTCCGCATCCCCTCTCCGGGGTGCAGATATTCTGATAAAAAGGCCAGCCCGGCCCCTATCCAGAGGAGTATGGCCAGGAAATGGGTAAATTGTTTTAAGAACCGGATGGATAAGGAGGTCTTCCTTACCTCTCTGATCTCATTAGGGCCGAATTCCAGAAACCGCTTTTTGGCCTCTTCTTCGGTGAGGCCGCTCTCTGATGTGAGAAGATGACGGAGGACTTCGTCTTTGGTGAGGTTATTAATCTTCATGTCGGGGGCTCAGGATTATGAGGTCGCAGGGTGTCGTTCTCAGGACATCTTCCACGGGATTGCCTTTCAGAACCGCACTTAACAGGTTCCTTTGACTGGCTCCCATTATTATCAGGTCGTGCCTTTTGGCCGCCGCCTCTATGGTTATACTCCGGGCAGTGGCGCCGGGCGAAAACCGGCCCTCAATCTCAATCTTATATTTCCGGATGTGCCCTATAAAATCCGAGATGTCTCCCGGCAACCTCTTTTCCCATTGGGCCGGAGTCAGATGTATCTCGCCATGGAAAAACCTGGTCATGGGCTTTGTGGCATGAAAAACGAACACCTTTGCACCAAAATCCTGGGCTATCTTTGATGTGAGGTACGCCCTTTCTGCTATGTGGTCAATCCTGGCCTTCAGGGGGACGAGTATCTTGCGGGGCTGTATCTTCCCCATGTGCACCACCCGCACCAGGGCTACGGAGCAGGGAAGTTTTAAAGAGAGGCCCCTGGCAATGGTGCCGGCATAGAACCTTTTCTTAATATCTTCCCTCCGCGTGGAGGCAAAAACTATGTCGATCTTTTCTTGCCTGACAATTTTGTCAATCTCTTGCACCGGGTCTCCGGTCTCTGTGATGCTCTCCACCTGAAGGTTCATAGCCAGGGCCGCATTAAATAGTCTCTTCATGGCATCCTCAGCCCGGTCCAGGCCGGCTCTGGACATTCCCTTTTCCGCCACAAAACATAGGTAGAACCTTGCCCCGCAGGCCCGCGCCAGGCTCATGGCATACCTTGCCGAGATTTCTGCATTCAGGTGTTCATTGACTGCGGATAAGATTTTTTTGTACGTCATGGCCATCCTTTTTTAATTATAATTAAAAAATATCCGACAAGAAAATTGTGCGATTTTAATTCATTGTTTCAACTTAATTAAACTTTAGGGTATCAAGAAAACAGTTGTCAACGAATAAAAATAATCGTATGATTTTATGTTACCACTTAAAAACAGGGGGGTTATTTAACTATGGTGGCAAAAGCTAAAAAAGAGGCGGCGGTAAAGGCTAAGGTAGAGACGGCGGCGAAGGCCAAAAAGCCAGAGGCTCCAGCGGCAGAGAAGAAAGGAGGGGCCGGCGTTACGGTGAAGGCTGAGGCCATGGCGGCAAAAAGGGCCAAAGGTTTGAACATCTCTATTGAAGGCCTCACGCTTGCAGACGCCGTCAGGGCCATCCAGCGCGCGGAAGGGAATTTCGACTGTTTCGCGACGGCTATCGTATATTGCGATCAAGCTGATTGCTGCTGGCGTTTCGCCTGCTTGACCACTTAACTATACGGCCATGTGTGGACTGGGGTTTCTCGGTTTACTGCTCTGAATTGCGATTATCGCCGGATGGCCGGTATTAGCCTATATCTGTGTTAGGAACCTCTTGGCCGTTAAAAGGTAACTAAGCCAATGCTGAGGCGATCCTGTCCACAATAAAGGATTGCTCGTCTTCCGTAAGAAAAGGATGCATAGGAAGGGATAGTATTTCCCCGGCCACGGCTTCAGAGACAGGGAAATCTCCCGGACGGTGTCCCAGATAATCGAGGGCTGTCTGCAGGTGCAGGGGTTTTGGATAGTGGATAGCGGTGGGGATACCATCTTTCTTGAGCGACTCAGCCAGATGGTCACGTCTTTTTACCCGGATGGAATATTGGGCATAGACGCTTCTATTATGCGCCAAGATGGCGGGTGGGATTACCTTTGGTTGAAGGTTCTTTAATTTTTCCGTGTAGTACGCCCCGCATTTCTGCCTCAAAATAAGCTCATCTTCAAAGTGCCTGAATTTAGCAAGCAAAACAGCCGCCTGAATGGTGTCCAGGCGACTGTTTAAACCGACATACTTGTGCTCATATCTTTTCTGAGAGCCGTGTTCGCGCAGGTGACGCACCTTCCCGGCTAAGGAATCATCACTGGTAAACACCATCCCCCCATCGCCATAGCAGCCCAGTGGTTTTGAAGGAAAAAATGATGTGGCCGCCACGTCAGTAAGGGAACAGGAGCGCCTGTCTTTATAGGTTGCGCCAAAGGATTGACAGGCGTCCTCTAAGACAAAAAGACCATGTCGTTGGGCTATAGAATTTAAAGCGTCAAAATCTGCACATTGACCATACAGGCTTACGGCTATAATACCTTTAATCCTGAATTCTTCTGCTTTCTTCTTCTGTTCTATTATCCCGGCTATTTTCGCGGGGTCAAGGTTGTAGGTGCTGTCTTCGATGTCTGCAAAGACCGGCTTGGCCTTTAACAGGGAGATGACCTCGGCTGTGGCAATAAAGCTAAAGGGGGTAGTTATAATTTCGTCCCCTGGCTTTATATCGTAAGCCATAAGGGCTAAAAGCAAGGCATCAGTCCCGGAACTGACACCGATGGCGTGTTTCACCCCCACATAGGCGGCAAGCTGTTCTTCCAGTTCTTTTATTTCCGGTCCCATTATGAACCCGGCCGAGTTTAAAACCGCAGCTATGGCCCGGTCAATTTCTTCTTTGTAGGACATATATTGGCGTTTTAAGTCAACGAAGTTCAATCTCATACTCCTTAAATTTTATATCCGGTTATGTCCTGATGATGCAAAAAACATTTGCCGGTGCACTTTAATTTATACAGGTATTAACTGCAAG
This sequence comes from Deltaproteobacteria bacterium, assembly GCA_007280345.1. Lineage (GTDB taxonomy): Bacteria > Desulfobacterota > QYQD01 > QYQD01 > QYQD01 > QYQD01. The sequence goes on from QYQD01000185.1 coordinate 5,523, forward strand.
TGAAAAGCTGCTCACGGTCTATATGTTGTCATTATACTATGTCCCTGAAATAACATTTATCCCTTAAAAACCGTAGGACAGCCGTCTCGGCTGTCTCAGATGATTCACCATTATTGACAGGCGGGACGCCTGTCCTACCGGTCTTGGGATGTCAATGTCTGTATTCTGCCGTTATGCTACGTACGGATAATTGACACTTAATGACAACCAGGGTATTTACTATGTAATTTTCTACAATGAATGATAAAATAATTGACACCCGTTAACCACTTGATATATAACTCCTTAGCCCGGCTAGTTAAGTCAGGCGGGTTGACTAGTATAAGTATTTTTGACGGTTAATTATGATGAATTCGTAAAAAAACCTTTTCACCGCTGAGTACGCAGAGCCCGTAACCCGCAACGTAGGGGCGCTGCTTGCTGCGCCCTTATTGGGCAGGGCAAGCCCTGCCCCTACGCCAACCTCGGC
>QYQD01000173.1 GCA_007280345.1 Deltaproteobacteria bacterium
CAGACTACCATTCCCCTGCGCCTGGCAGGAGCTATTCTTACTATAACCATTGTGGGTTTGACCTATGGCCTTGTCTGGCTCGTTTGCCATTTGGCAGGCATTTTTCATCCTTACCTCGGAAAGGCCATAGCCATCCTTCTTATCTTTATGTCGCTTTCCGTGCGTAGCCTGGCTCAGGCCGCTAAAAAAGTGTATCTTCCTCTCAAAGAGGGTCATATCGGCCTTGCCCGTCGGCATTTAAGCGAGATAGTAAGCCGGGAGACGGCTACCTTAGATCGGGACAGTGTTATTCGAGGAACGGTAGAGACTGTGGCTGAAAACACCGTAGACGGGATCATCTCCCCCCTGTTCTACGCCATCATCGGTGGGGCTCCGCTGGCTTGGGCCTATAAGGCTGTAAACACTCTGGACTCGATGGTCGGCTACAAGGACGAAAGATATCTTGAGTTCGGCTGGTTTTCAGCCCGGTTGGACGATGCGGCAAACTTTATCCCTGCCCGCCTGAGCGGCGTTATTATACCCCTCGCCGCCCTTTTAACCGGCAAAGACGGCCGCAGATCCCTGGAGACGGTACTCAAAGATAAGCGGAAGGCAGCCAGTCCGAATGCCGGATTCCCGGAGGCTGCCTTTGCCGGAGCCTTGGGCATTCAACTGGGAGGGCAAAATATCTACCAAGGCTGTGTAAACAATCGTCCGCTAATCGGGAAGCCTATTCGTCCTAAAGAATCAGAGGATATAAAACAGGCCATATATCTGATGTATGCCACATCACTCGTGGCCCTGATGGGAGGGATGCTTATGAGATAAAAATGCCAATTTTGAATTTTGGTCATTAGCACTTTGGATTTGTTTAGGATTTAGAAATTAGGATTTTGAATTTGATCTTTTTCGGTCGGTGGCAGGAAGTCTGGTCAAAGTCCAGCGCTGCCCCGCAACTGTAAGCAGAACGAAAACCGCGGGTTGATTATTAGCGATCACTAATAATTAGCTGAAAAACCACTGATCCGCCGAAGGCGGAATGGGAAGGTGCGGTAAGTAGGTGGCTGCAAGTCAGGAGACTGCGCCGATCGAAATCATCACACCTTTTCGAGGGAAAGAAGGAGATAAAAAATATGAGAAAGTTAATAGCCTTAATTACATTAGTCATTTTGACCTTACCGGCCTTAAGCCCGGCCGAAGAGACTGCGAAAGAAACACTGGACGAAATAGTAGTTACAGCCACCCGTTATGACCGGCCCCTAAGTACGGTTCCGGCGGATATCCAGGTAATAACCAGGAAAAATATCGATTCCTCTAGCGCTACCACGATACCCGACGTCTTGCGTGACCTAGGAGGTCTGACAATAAGGGATTTTTCTGGTGACGGCACCCAGGCGTCTGTAGATATCCGGGGATTCGGAGATGGTTCGACCTTACGCACTCTCGTCCTGGTTGATGGCCGCCGTATCAACCTCATGGACCAATCAACCATCAAGTGGCTCCAGATACCGCTGGACCGGGTGGAAAGAATAGAGGTAATCAAAGGGCCGGGTAGCGTCCTTTATGGAGACAACGCCGTAGGAGGCGTAATCAATATCATCACCCGGCAGGGACAAGGAAAGCCCAAACTGGAAACCGGATTACAATATGGAAGCTATGACCGGTTTGGAGGCAAGGCCCTCTTAAACGGACAGGCTGACGGTTTTTCCTACTTCTTAAATGGTTCGTACAATGAGTCCAGCGGATACAGGGAAAACAGTGGCTTCCGTGCCAAAGACGCCGGTTTAGACTTGGGATATGACTTAAATCCGCTTATCCATCTTTCTCTGAGTACTGGTCATCATGACGGTGACTTCAGTCTGCCGGGCAGCCTAACCGAGGCGCAAATGGCAGCGGATCGGAGACAGTCTGTGGGGTTAAAGAAACAAGATCGTGCCGCTATTACCAATGACTTCGCCAGCGCAGGCGCAATCTTTTCCCTGCCCAAAAGGGGAGAATTAGACCTGAATCTGCTCTACCGGTATCATACGCATGACAGCCGCATGGTAAGCTGGGATTCTTTCTTTGATGCCGATATTGACACCATCGGATTTACTCCAAAGTATGTCCTGGAACATGAAATTGCCGGCCAGAAGAATAAAATCGTTTTGGGTATAGATGTTTACAATATCGAATCGGATAAAAGAACCCTCACCGCGGCTGGAGTCGAGACAACGCAACTAAAGGTCGGGAAAGACTCTGTCGGTTATTATCTTCAGGACGACATATCCCCCTGGGATAACGTGGTGCTGAGCCTCGGTTATCGTTATGAAAGGGTTAAGTTCAGCTTTTTTGATAAGACTATTGCCACCGGAACGGTCAATGAAGACCGCGCCTTAAAAGAGAAGCAGGAGGCTGCGTCTCTTGGGTTGTCATATTTGTACGGAAAGGATTCTTCGGTCTTTGCCCGGTTTGATAAGACATATCGGTATCCGGCCTCTGATGAATACTTTACCTGGGGCACTTTACTGCCCGACTTAAGGCCGGAGCATGGGTATTCCTATGAAGCAGGCATCAGACACAGCATTACACCAAAAAGCAGAATCGGCCTGACGGCGTTTCTCTTAAACATGGAAGATGAGATAGACTACAATGCGGACACCTTTCAAAATGAAAATCTGGATGATACCCGTCATCAGGGTTTTGAGCTTTCCGGTGAAACCGCTATCCGGAGTGATATTGTAGTCTTTGGAAGTTATACTTATACCGATGTAGAGTTTACCTCCGGGGTTCATGAAGGACATAAGCTACCGCTTGTTCCGCAAAACAAGATCGTTGCCGGAGTACGGTGCCCGTTACCCATGGGATTTGCATTCAATCTTACGGCAAGATATACGGGCAAGAGATACTTTGGAGGGGACAAGGACAACCAGTACGATAAAATGGACGATTACACTACTGTAGACATGAAGGTTTCCTGGCGCTGGAAGTCATTGGATGCCTTTCTCTCCGTTAACAATATCTTTGACAAAGAGTATGCCGAACTGGGATATAATTACGGCACAGCAACCTATTACCCGATGCCTGAAAGAAATTTCCTGGCCGGAGTGTCGTACACTTTTTAGTAACATTCGTGTACCGGCCATTCATCCTAAATGGGAAGATAGTGTCTAACATTAAATTTCGGATTTCACTTCCTCTGCGGCGTTTCCACAGTGTGGTATTATTCTGTGCCATGCTCCTGGTCATCTCTCCGGTAACGGCCCGGGGAGATGGCCTGCCGCAGCGCATCATATCCCTATCCCCTTCTATAACCGAGGGGCTCTTTCAGCTCGGCCTTGCCGATAAAGTTGTGGGCGTTACCACCTTCTGTCTGTATCCGGCTGAGGCCGCACAAAAGCCTAAAATCGGCACCGTCATTAAACCAAACATCGAAAGGATTATATCCGTTCGCCCGGATATAGTCCTGGCCACAGAGACCAACCCGCGGCCGGATATTGATAAACTCTCTTCCCTGGGCATACGGGTATTGATCCTACCCCCGGAGAAGAGCTTTGCAGATATCTGCCGTAACTTAAGCCTCCTGGGAAAGGCCCTGGGGGCGGAAAAGACCGCCGAATCCGTCATAAAGAAGGCAAACGAACGTATCATGGCTATAAAATCCCGACTCAAGGATACCCGTCCCGTAAAGGTCTTCTGGGAGGTGGGCGCCTCTCCTCTGGTCACCGTGGGGAAAGGCACTTTCGCCGATGAACTCCTCTCCATGGCCGGAGGAATCAATATCGCGCATAATGCCCCGGCCCGCTACGTGCGTTACAGTCGGGAAGAGGTCTTAATACAAAATCCGGAGGCTATTATCCTAGTCACCATGGGCGATGTAACGGCCAGGGAAATAGCCTTCTGGCAAAAATATAAAGAATTAAAGGCCGTAAAAGACAGGCGGATCTATGTAATCGAGGCCCATCCGGTCTGCTCACCCACTCCTCTTACCTTTGTCCAGGGGCTGGAAAAGGTGGCTTCTTTTCTTCATCCTGCCTGCGTTAGGCCAGGCGCCGAGGTCTTTTAAGAGATGACTTATCGCCATACAAAAGTCTTTATAGCCCTCTTTCTTCTTTTTATAGGGACATTCTTACTAGGCCTGGCCTTCGGCGGGAGTAACCTCTCGTTATCCTCAGTAGTAACTGCTATCTTCTACCCGGAAAAGGATAGTATCGCCTCTACCATTGTCTGGCAACTCCGCGTGCCCAGATTTTTCCTGGGCGTCCTGGTCGGCGCCGGACTCTCCGTAGCCGGTTGTGTATTTCAAGGACTTCTGCGTAATCCCCTGGCTGAACCCTACACTCTGGGCATATCCGGCGGGGCCGCCCTGGGTGCGACCCTGGCCATTGTCTTTGGACTGCCGGGTGTCTTTGGCCGGATAACCTTACCTTTAGCCGCCTTCCTGGGCGCCTTTCTTTCTCTTTCACTAACTTATGCGGTGGCCGCACGGCGGCGTTTCTCCATTCCCACCCTGATCCTGGGCGGTGTTATACTGAGCTTCCTTTTTTCCGCCCTCGTCCTCCTGATACTTTCCGTAGCCGATACCGATAAAGTTCACGGAACCATAATCTGGCTTATGGGCGATCTATCCACCACAGAGACCGGTATGGTCAGGGTTGCCGCCTTCCCCATAATCTGCGGCCTGGGAATCGTGCTCCTTATGTCCCAACAATTAAATATCCTCACCCTCGGTGAGGAAAAGGCCACCTATCTCGGTTTAAACACCGAGTCTCTGCGCAAGATATTCTTCCTGGCCGCCTCCCTAATCACCGGCGCCTGCGTGGCTGTCTCCGGCCTGATCGGGTTTGTCGGCCTTATCGTGCCCCATTTCCTGCGCCGCCTGGTCGGACCAAATCATAAGATACTTATCCCGGCCTCGGCCCTGGGCGGGGCCATCTTTTTGCCTCTCTGTGATACTATCGCCCGGACAATTATAGCCCCGCTTGAATTACCGGTAGGAGTAATTACCGGCATTGCCGGCGGATTGGTATTTATCTCTTTTATTCTGAAAACCAAAAGCTGGGAAATATTTTAATATGGATGCCGCCCCCTTGCTTAAGGTCACCGATCTGGTCGCCGGATACCAGGATCGAAAGATTATTGACGGGATATCTTTTGGCGTACCGCGGGGCTGTTTCCTCGGCATCATCGGCCCCAACGGCTCGGGGAAGACTACGCTCTTTCGGGTCATAACCGGATTTCTTAAACCATGGGAGGGTGAAGTCCTGTACCAAGGCAAAAACACGTCCAGGATACCTGCTTCGGATATCGCCAAAGAGATAGCCGTCATGCCGCAGGGCTTGGAAAGTACCTTCTCTTTCAGTGTGGAAGAGCTAGTCGCTATGGGTAGATTCCCTCATCTCGGGCGCCTCCAGAAATTAGGCAAAAGAGATCGGGATGTGATCCGTCAGGTTCTGGAACTGACGGATACGGAAGATTTCAAAGACAAGAAACTTTTTGAGCTTTCCGGCGGAGAAAGACAGCGCGTATTTCTCGCTCAGTCCCTGGCCCAGGAACCCAAACTTCTGCTTTTAGACGAGCCGACCGCTCACTTAGACATTGGTCATCAAATAAGAATTCTGGACGTCATAAAGAAGCTAAATCGCACGGAAGGTATGACCGTGATCGTCGTCCTCCACGACCTGAACCTGGCCAGCCTGTATTGCGACCAGCTGATCCTGCTTAAAGACGGCTTCATCTTCAAGGAAGGATCACCCTCCGAGGTCATGACCTACGAGACCATCGAAGCAGTCTATGAAACTGTAGTTCTCGTTAACGAAAATCCGGTTACCAAAAGGCCCCACGTACTTTTGGTATCCAGGGAGCAACAATGAACGTCTGCCGCATTACATCCGGACAACCCCATAAGAAGGCTGCTGCGCTCTGGAGCGGCGGGAAGGACAGTTGTCTGGCCTGGCGGCTAGCTACGGAACAGGGTTATGAGGTGGCTACACTCGTCAATTTTTATAGCGGCAACCGCTCCCGCTCCCACGGTCTGCCCACCGCCCTCATCTGTGATCAGGCCCAGGCTGCCGGAATGTCTATCATCCAGAAAGAGGTCAGGGGAAATGCCTATGAGGAGGCATTCTTAGAGATTCTGGCTCAGTTTAAAAAACAGGGCATCGAAAATCTGATATGCGGGGACATCTATCTCACGGAGCACAGATCATGGCTGGAACGCGTAGCGGGAGAATCGGGGATTTCTCCGGTCTTTCCTCTCTGGGACAGGGATACCGGGGAACTTATGGCCGAGTTTATAAGACGAGGATTTGAGGCTATTATTGTCGCCGCCCGCAGCGATGTCCTGGGCAAGGAATGGCTGGACTGTCCGATTGATGCCTATTTTCCGCAGAAACTGAAAGGGTTGCCGCATAAGGTCGATCCCTGCGGTGAATCCGGTGAATTTCATACCTTGGTTGTCACCGGGCCGGACTGGCCAGGCCGGCTGAAGGTTTTGGAAACGGCGACAATCGAGGAGGATAGACACTGTTTCTTAAATATCACGAGATGGGAAGTTGTTAAGATAAAGGAGGAGGTTTAATGGCAACACAGGTTGAACAGGCAGAAAAGAAGATCATTACCAGGGAGATGAAGGAAGTAGCCGGCGAGGAAGGCGTCTCTCCAGAGTACGTCTGTGAGATGGTGGCCGCCGGAAAGATTGTTATCCCGGCCAATCAAAATCACCCCTGTAAGGTAGTAGGTATTGGAAAGGGCCTTCGTACCAAGATAAATGCCAGCATAGGGACTTCGACAGATATTGTCGATATTGTGGGAGAAATAGAAAAGGCCCGCGCCGCTGAAGAGGCCGGCGCCGATACCCTGATGGAACTTAGCGTGGGTGGAGATCTGGACAATATCAGGAGAGAGATTCTCCGGGCCGTGCACCTGCCGGTAGGAAACGTGCCTCTTTATCAGGCCTTTTGCATGGCAGCAGAGAAGTATGGAGACCCGAATAAGCTGGACGAGGAGATGCTCTTTGATTTAATCGAAAGACAGTGTGCCGATGGAATCTCCTTTATGGCCATCCACTGCGGCATTAACTTATACACCCTGGAACGGCTGGAAAAACAGGGCTATCGCTACGGCGGCCTGGTCTCCAAGGGCGGTACTTCCATGGTGGCCTGGATGGTAGCTAATAAACGGGAGAACCCGCTTTATGCCCATTTTGACCGTGTGGTAAATATCCTCAAAAAATACGACGTGGTCTTATCCCTTGGCAATGGTCTGCGGGCCGGGGCCATCCATGATTCATGTGACCGGGCCATGATTACGGAACTGGTCATTAATTGTGAGCTGGCCGAGCTTGGACGAAAGATGAGCTGCCAGACTATGGTGGAAGGTCCGGGACATGTGCCGCTGGATGAGATAGAGGCGAACATAATTCTGCAAAAGAAGATGAGCAATGAAGCCCCCTATTACATGCTGGGCCCCCTCCCCTGTGACGTGGCTGCCGGCTATGATCACATAGTGGCGGCTATCGGGGCGGCCCAGTCTGCCCGCTATGGCGCTGACCTCATATGTTACATTACCCCGGCCGAACACCTGGCCTTACCCAACAAGGCTGATGTAATTGAAGGAGTGCGGGCGGCCAGAGTGGCTACCTACATTGGTGACACTATCAAACATGGAGCGCGAGCAACAAAACGGGATATGGAAGTCAGCAAGGCCAGGCGCGACATGGACTGGGAAGGCCAATTTCGCTCCATGCTATTTCCGGAAATTGCTCGAAAGATCCGTGAGGATCGCACACCCCGTGATAAGGCAACCTGTACTATGTGCGGGGCGTTTTGTGCCAATAAAGGGGCAAGTCGAATCTTTGCCGGGACGTTGAGAAAAAGTGACAAATTATAGTTTGATGGCTTCGTAAAAAAGCCTTTTCACCGCTGAGCACGCAGAGTCCGCAGAGAAAAAACTGTAAACCATTCAATATGTTATCTCAGCGTCCTCGGCGACCTCTGCGGTAAAATTTTACTTTTTACGAGATCATCATAGATTGATGCCTCCCTAAAAGCTCAGGAAACTCCAAGAATCTTATTTGCTGTGTAATACCAAAATGATAATGTCCTAATTAGCCAAAGTAGAAATGTCCTAATTTAGAGATGCTATATTGCCTTTTTTTGAGGGAGGGCGGTATGAATGGAGAGGACATTATCATGTTAAGTCAGAGGGAATTAAAGCGG
>QYQD01000027.1 GCA_007280345.1 Deltaproteobacteria bacterium
ATTCCCGCAACGCTTTTGAGCGGGAATCTGGTTTTATTGAAGTAAAAACCATATCCGTCCCCGAATGCCTGTATCGGGGATAGAGTCATTCGGGGATGACAGACAATTTTGCAAGAGCCTCTTTTAGTTTGAGAAATCTCAGGAGTGCTTTTGCTTTCTACTGTCCAGAAGGATGGTAACCGGGCCATCGTTTACTAACGAGACCTCCATCCTGGCCTGAAACTCTCCCGTAGCTACCGGTACACACAGCCGGCGCACCTCGGTGACGAAAAGCTCATAGAGCTGCCGGGCCAGGGCAGGCGGTGCGGCCTGATCGAAGGATGGCCTTTTTCCTTTACGGCAGTCACAAAGGAGCGTAAACTGGGACACGATAAGGCATTCACCACCCACATCCAGGAGGGAAAGGTTAAATTTGTCAGACCCATCGGCGAATATGCGTAAAGATACTATTTTTGACGCCATATAAACGGCATCAGCCGGGGTATCATCCTTTTCTACTCCCAGGAATATCAAGAGGCCAGGCCCTATTTCTCCTGCCTTTTCTCCATTAACAGTAACCCGGGCTTCTTTAACCCGCCGCAGTACGGCACGCATTTTTTCCTCCAAATTGACGCCACCCTACCCTAACCTCCACAGAGGGAAGAAATTCTTAGGATTGAGGAACCAGATTATTTTTTAGATTATTTTCTATTGACAAAACCTTAGCCATCGATTATAAATTGTCGATTTTTTAAAATTTATATTTTGTAAAATCTTTGTAAAGGGGGTGATTCCCATGGACTGTGCAACGATAAAACCAGGGGTTAGCTGCGTCTTTATGAGCAAAAAAGGTTGTGCTTTTAACGGTGGAGCCTGTCATCAGGTTATTGATAAGTGTGAGGGTTGCAACCGCATCATAGAATTTCCCACAGGTAAATACTGCAGCAGCTATCCTGATCCCGCCTCAAAATGGAAAAAGGGCAACTGTAACTTGGCTACCCATCTCAAGACAGAGGCGCCCAAAGCTGCCGCTAAAATCAACCCGCTTAAGGCTTCCAAACGAGGTGCCGGCCGCTAATGTTAATCCGGTCGCTGGCCCTATTTTATGCAACCTTGGCTCATGGAGAGCAACACGCCTGTGTTGCTCTCGCCAAAGGTTGTTTTATCCGGTGATCCTCTTACGAAGCCGCCTCTTTTAAATTCAGGACAGTTTCTTTAGCGCCTCTTTAAATCGATCCATACCCTTAGCGATATTTTCCATAGACGTAGCAAAGGAAAATCTGATGTGCCGGTCATCGCCGAAGGCTACCCCCGGAACAACGGCTAAACGGGCCTCCTCCAGCAGGTAATCACAAAGGGCTATAGAATTTGTTATCTTCCGGCCCTTATACCCCCGGAAATAATACGCAGAGACGTTTGGAAAGGCATAGAATGCCCCTTGTGGTTTGACACACGTTACATCCGGTATGGCCTTAAGTCGCTTAACGATATAGTCCCTGCGTTCTTTGAAGACAGATACCATCTTGGTAATGAAAGAGTCCGGGCCGTTCAGGGCGGCGACCGCGGCTTTTTGGGCTATGGAGGTGGGATTGGAAGTGCTCTGACTCTGGATGTTAGTTAGGGCCGAGATTATATCGGCAGGCCCGGCCAGATAACCGATCCGCCAGCCGGTCATGGCATAGGTCTTGGAGACACCGTTTAGAATGAATACCTTCTCCTTAAGTTTGGGATTAAGGGAGAGCAGATTAACCGGCTTTTTGCCATCAAAACGTATCTTCTCATAGATATCGTCAGAGATAACGTAACAGTTGTGATTTTGCACCAGGTTCCCCATTTGTCTGAGGGTCTTGGCGCTGAAAACAGAACCCGTGGGATTTGATGGGCTATTGAGGATTATAGCTTTTGTTCTTGGGGTTATCATCTTTTCCAGTGCGGAGACATCGAGATCAAAGCCATCTTCTTCCCTGGTCTCAATAATAACCGGTTTGGCCCCTGCCAGCTCGACAATAGGGGGATAGGATACCCAGTAGGGAGCCGGAATGATGACCTCGTCGCCCTTGTCAAAAAGGGCCTGGGCCAGGTTGTAAAGGGCGTGTTTACCCCCGCAGGAGATTACTATCTCTTGACGGGAATAAGACAACCCATGGTCATCTTTCAGACGTTTGATAACGGCGTCTTTTAGCTCCACGATGCCGCCAACCGGAGTATATTTGGTAAAACCATCCTGGATGGCCTTTACGGCTGCTTTTTTAATATAGCCGGGGGTATCAAAGTCCGGCTCACCCACTCCGAAGTTGATAATGTCCACGCCCGCACTCTTCATGGCCTTGGCTTTGGCATCGATAGACAAGGTGGGAGAAGGCTTAATCTTGCGGGCTCTTCTGGATAAAGCTCCTTTAGACATGGCGGCAAAACCCCTTTCTCTAAATATAAGTTACAGCCTCAGGTGGCCTGCACCGGAAAGATTTTATACTCTTTTTAGGATAAAGTGGAGCGATTGTCTAGCAAAAATCAATAAATCACTTCCTTTAAAAATAGCCCCTGAGGCGGCGCGGTCATACCGGCCATGTTTCGATCTCCGGCCTGGAGGATGTCCATAAACCCTTCCGGCCTTACCCGCCCCTGCCCTACCTCAACCAGCGTACCCACAATATTGCGCACCATGTGGCGCAGGAACCCATTGGCCCTTATTTCAAATTCGATTATTTTATCTTTCCTGGTCAATTTTAAACCGCTCACTATGCGGGTTGTGCCCTTGACGGAACTCCCGCTGGCCATAAAGGCGGCAAAATCATGGACTCCCCGCAAAACCGGGAGGCATTTTTCCATGGCTACAACATCCATGTCATGGGGAACAAACCAGGTATAGAGGTGGTGGAGTGGAGACCTTATCCGATCATTCAGTATGCGATATAGATATACTTTCTCTAAGGCCGAGTAGCGGGCGTGAAAATCGGCGGGGACTTCGCATACCTCTTTTACAGCGATGTCCTGAGGAAGGAGGCTGTTTAGCCCTCGTAAAAACCCATCTATCGGGATTTTAGATGCGGTCTTAAAGTTCGCTGCCTGGTTTATGGCATGCACCCCGGCGTCCGTACGTCCGGATCCGATTATCTTGGCCGCCTCGCCGGTCATGACGCCAATTTTTTCTTCCAGGACCTCCTGGATGCCCAGGCCGTTTACCTGCCTCTGCCATCCGCAATAGGCCATGCCATCATACTCCAATATGAGCTTGATGTTCCGCATGGGCCGACTCTTACGGAAAGAGCGGTATCCCTTTCAACCCTGTAGTCTCCTCCAGGCTGAACATGAGATTCATATTCTGTACCGCCTGGCCGGATGCCCCCTTGGCCAGATTATCTATAGCCGAGAGTATAATCACACGACCGGTGCGTTCGTCCACCTTCAGGCCGATGAAACAATAATTAGACCCTTTGACATGGGCGGTTTGCGGGTAGTCGCCTTCCGCGCAGATCTTTACAAAAGGGGCCTGATTATAAAACTCTTCATACTCTGAGATTAAATCCCCTGTGGTCTGCTGTCCCTTTAGATCGGCATAGATTGTGCTCAGCATCCCCCGGCCCATGGGCACCAGGTGGGGTGTAAAGGTTATGGCTATTTCTTCCCCGGCCAGCAGGCTGAGTTCCTGCTCCATCTCCGGCGTATGGCGGTGGGCAGCTACCTTGTAAGCCTTAACGTCTTCATGTACCTCGCAGAAAAGGCTGCTTAACACGGCGGAGCGGCCCGCGCCGCTTACCCCGGTCTTGGAGTCCACCACAATGCCTTTGTTGTCGATAAGGCCCTTCTTGAGGAGCGGGGCCAGGCCCAGGATTACGGTAGTAGGGTAGCAACCCGGGTTGGCTACTAGTCGTGCCTCCCTTATCGCCGCCGCATGTATTTCAGGCAGTCCATAGGCCGCCTCGGCCAGATATTCCGAGGCGCTATGGGATTGATACCACTTTTCATATACCCTGACATCTTTCAGACGGAAATCAGCGCTTAAATCAATCACCTTTTTGTCGGCCTGCAGAAAAACCGGGACCTGGGTCATAGCCGTCTGATGCGGAACCGCCAAAAAAACGACGTCGGCCACCCCGATAACCCTTTCAGGCAAAGGGGACTGACACACAATATCCACACTACCTGAGAGCGACGGGAAAACCTTGCGCAGGGGTTGACCTTCATATTGGCGGGAGGTAGCCACAGTAATAGTAACCCCGGGATGTGCGGATAATATCCTTACCAGTTCCAGTCCGGTATAGCCGGTAGCTCCGATTATAGCGACACGGATCATAATAACCTCCTCGCTGCGCTGGTAAAAAAAGAGGGCTTGCCCAAAAGGCAAACCCTCTTTTAGAAAATACCCTCTTATTCAGACCAAATCATCTCTTTGAATATTGGAAGCGTGCCCGGGCGCCCTTTTGTCCATATTTTTTGCGCTCTTTAGCCCGTGGATCCCTGGTCAGCAAACCGGCCTTTTTCAGCGTCGCCCGGTATTCAGGGTTAATTTCCAAAAGCGCCTTGGCAATACCATGACGAACAGCCCCAGCCTGCGCTATCTTTCCTCCACCAGCGACATTAACCGAAATATCGAGGTTACCCATGGTCTCCGTAAGCATAAGCGGCTTTTTAAGGATGAGTACAGGCACTTCACCGTCAAAATATTTTTCCGGGGCGCTGTCGTTAATAACCATATTCCCCTTGCCGGGACGCATCCACACCCTGGCTATGGCCGTCTTTCGTTTGCCTGTTGCGTAATACAGTTTTTCTGCCATGCAAGACTCCTGCTTAAATAGATAATTCTTCCGGCTGCTGCGCCTGATGAGGATGGTCTGCCCCCGTATAAACCTTCAGCTTACTGAGCATAGTGCGACCCAGGCTGTTTTTGGGCAACATACCTCTAACCGCATGCCGGATTAGTTCTTCCGGTTTTTTACTTAATAGTTCCTCGGCGCTGGCGGTCTTTAATCCACCTATATAACCGGTATGATGATGATACAACTTATCAGACCATTTTTTACCGGTCAATCTCACCTTGTCGGCATTGACAACAATAATAAAATCACCCGTATCTACATGTAACGTGAAAATCGGTTTGTGTTTGCCGCGGAGCCTGGCCGCTATGTTACTGGCCAGGCGACCCAGAATCTTATCGGTAGCGTCAACCACACACCACTTCTTTTTTATATCCCTGGCCTTCGCCGAATAAGTTTTCATTACTCTCTCCGCTCTTAAGATAAAGAATAGACGGGAATAATTAATCGATATACATGGCTTTGTCAAGACAAAATTGTTCTATTGTCAAGCCAATTTAGAAATGTCCTAATTTTACCAAAATAGAAATGTCCGGTTGTCATGGTGGTGTTACTATTGGTTATTTGTGTTCATATTTTTTACTTTGTCTCCCAAACTCAA
>QYQD01000069.1 GCA_007280345.1 Deltaproteobacteria bacterium
CCGCTTTAATTCCCTCTGACTTAACATGATAATGTCCTCTCCATTCATACCGCCCTCCCTCAAAAAAAGGCAATATAGCATCTCTAAATTAGGACATTTCTACTTTGGCTAATTAGGACATTATCATTTTGGTATTACACAAGGTAAAATGCATCGTATTCGCTCGCTAACCCCGCTGCAATCAGCGGGGAATGCGCTCGCTATGCATGTTCACCCGTGCGGATGGCGTTCCGCCACCGCAGCCGATGGGGACATTGTTAGTTCTTCCCTTAAACATGGTTTCTTAATTGGAGTTCTATGGGGTGAGGATACAGATAGTACTGTTCTCTCAGGTAAGGAAGATCGTATCTACGTACGTAATGATTCAGTAGCGTAATGGGCACAATGAGGGGGAGGTCGCCCTGGCGATAAGAATTGATGACCTCCAGCAGCTCTTTTCTTCCATCCGGGGAAAGCTGCTTTTTAAGACACCCCACAATATGTTGCAGGATGCCGGCATTTTTGTTCGGCGTCACTTTCAACCGCAGGGCTTCCAATAAAAGGTTCTGGTATTGCGCATACAGTTCCTTGACCGGGTTCTTTTGGGCCCTGGCTACCAATTTTTTCATCATGCCGTAGTACCTCGGGCTGTGGGCAAGGATAAGCAGCTCGTGCCTGTTATGGAAATCTGCCGGATTATCCCGGCTCATCTTTTGTGCAAGAATCTCGCGCCACCTTTTACAGACAAAGATGCGTTCTATGAAGTTTTCCCGAATGGCAGGATCATGGAGCCGGTCTTCATCTTCCACCGGACAAAGCGGGAGATGTTCCATAAATGCCCGGGCAAATATTCCCACCCCGTTTTTTGTCCGCGCCCCCTCTTCATTAAAGACCTTAATCCGCTTCACGCCGCAACTGGGCGACCCGGCCTTAAAGATAAAACCCCATAGGTCTTCTTTCGCCAGTTCAACCACGCGCTTCCGCACGCAGCGGGCCATGCGCTCCGTATGATCCTCACCGGTATGCACCTTCACCAGACGGGGAGAATTCGGGTCTCCCATCAGGCGCAAGGGCTCCCGGGGAACACCCAAACCGCATTCCACCTCCGGGCATACCGGCCTATATTCCACGTAACGGCCCAGGGTATCGGTAATAAACCGGTCCCATTTATGCCCACCGTCAAAACGGACCTTACTTCCCAGCAAACAGGCGCTGATGCCCAATCTTATGGTCTTTTTCACCTGAAAATCCCCCTGTATCCCCCTTTTCCAAAGTGGGATTTAACGGATGCCCCCTTTACTAAAGGGGGGGGAGGGGGGTTTATTTTCATTGTCCTTTGTCCGCCGCAGGCAGATGTGTGTTTCATACTATCTCTAAATTGTGATATAAGAAATGCGCGTGGTTATCTGACTATATCAAGCGTGAGGCCCCCCGGCAAGGGGAAAAACCTATACGTATGACCTTGAGATGTTTGTATAACCGGAGAATAATGTGATATGATTACAAATTAGGGAAGGAAAGAGAAAAGAGGGCTTCCCCACTGACGTTGCACTCCGTCATACGATGCCGTTTCCACAAGTTAAACATTGACGTCAAAATTGATGAAATGGCTGCAAAGTTTTAAGGTATGGGAGGTAGTTGTTTATGGAGAAGATCAGGATAGCAATCTCGGGGCTTGGTAACTGTGCGAGTTCATTGATCCAGGGTATTGCCTACTATAGAAACAAGGAGAGTAAAAAGGTTACAGGATTGATGCACCGGGACATCGGGGGATACAAGCCATCTGATATTGAAGTGGTAGCAGCCTTTGATATTGATAAAAGGAAGGTCGGAAAAGATGTATCCGACGCTATCTTTGAACTTCCAAACTGCACGACCGTATTTTGTAGAAATATACCCGGAACAAGCGTCCGGGTAAGAATGGGGAAGATACTCGATGGGTTTTCAGAGCACATGAAGAATTATGATGACAAATATACATTCGTCCTTAGTGACGAAAAAGAGGCGTCGAAAGAAGATATAATTAAGGTATTGAAAGAATCAAGGGCAGAGATGCTGTTAAATTACCTCCCGGTAGGCTCTGAACAGGCGGTGAGGTTCTATGCTGAATGCGCCCTTGAGGCAGGGGTGGCTCTTATTAATTGTATGCCGGTTTTCATAGCCAGCGATTCGAAATGGGCGGATAGATTTAAAGAGAAAGGCATACTTCTAATCGGTGATGATATAAAATCCCAGCTTGGCGCTACCATCATCCATAGAACGCTGGCCGATTTATTCAGGAAAAGAGGAGTAAAGCTCGAAAGGACCTATCAGTTGAATACCGGCGGCAATACCGATTTCCTCAACATGCTCAACAGAGGCAGGCTTATCTCTAAAAAGGTATCAAAGACAGAGGCTGTCCAGTCAGTCCTGGCCGAAAGGCTTGCGCCCGAAGATATACATATCGGCCCCAGTGATTATGTGGCCTGGCAGAAAGACAACAAGGTCTGCTTTATCCGAATGGAGGGCAGACTTTTCGGCGACGTCCCCCTGAACCTCGAACTGCGGCTCTCGGTTGAGGATTCCCCGAACTCCGCAGGGGTGGCCATTGATGCCATCCGGTGCTGTAAGCTGGCTCTCAACAGGGGCCAGGGAGGTGTTCTTTATTCTCCTTCTGCCTACTTTATGAAACATCCTCCCAGACAGTTCACCGATGACGAGGCATACCGGATGACCGAAGAATTCATCGCCGGGGCACGAGAAAATTAACCACGGGGGTTTCGGCTTCTTAAGCAGCTATGTTATACTATAAACAAAAATACCGGATAAATCCCGCAGGACACCATTTAGAAGAAAACAGTAAGGGCATAAAAACGGAGGATTGACATGGATAAAAGCCAACACGGTAGAAGAAGAGACAAGCTGGTTCAGGAAAAAAGGCACGATACTTATAAAGAATGGGGCAAGTGGCCGGAGCCGACTGTATGTACTGAATGTGATTCCCTTTTTCAGGACGGGCGTTGGTCCTGGAAGAAGCCGCCGAAGGAAGCCAATAGGGTGGTCTGCCCTGCCTGTCAGCGTATCGCTGATAACTACCCGGCAGGGTATGTGGAGATCAAGGGTGATTTTTTCAAACAACACCGTGAAGAACTGCTGAACCTCATCCATAATGAAGAGGAGTTGGAGAAGGGAGAACATCCCATGGAAAGGATCATGTCCATTGTGGATGAAGAAGACCACACCCTGATTACGACAACCGGAGTGCATATGGCCCGCCGTATCGGGGCGGCCCTATCCCGGGCCTATCAGGGCGAATTTTCCTTCCAGTACGGCGATGCCGAAAAGACTATAAGGGTTTATTGGAGCCGTTAATCATGCGCATTATGTGTCTGGACATGGGTACGAAGACCATAGGTATCGCCGTAAGTGATGAACTGGGCATTACCGCTCAACCGCTAAAGACCTTACCCAGGAAGACCGAAGAGGAAGATATAGATGCCCTGGAAAGGCTTATTAGCGAGTTAAACGTCACAGAAGTGGTCGTAGGGCTCCCCAAAAAAACGGACGGGAGCCTCGGACCGGCGGCGGTTTTTGTCCTGGAATTTACAGAAAAGCTGAAATCGGCTATTCCGCAGCCTATCCACACCTGGGATGAGCGTTTTTCCACAGTGGCGGTTACCAGGACATTGCTTGCGGGTGATGCCAGCCGTGCCAAGCGCAAAAAAGTGGTTAATCACCTGGCCGCGGCCTATATCCTCCAGGGTTTCTTGGACAGTAGATGATAAGGATACCTGATAGCATTAGAAAATGTTTTAGGTGGCGGGTGCTGGTGGGTGTATATGTTGCGCTCTTTCTCGCCTATCAGGGTTTCACTTTTCTCTATATCCCGCCGGAAAGGCATGCGAAATCAAAGGTTATCTATATCCGGCCGAAGACCAAATTTTTGACTATTTCCCGTCAATTGGAAAACGAAGGCATTATTAGAAGCAGTTTTAAATTTGCCATATTGGCAAAACTCACCGGGTCAGTCAACCGGGTAAGGGCCGGAGAATATGAACTAAGCCCCTCTATGCTCCCACGGGAAGTGCTCAATAAGTTGGTTAATGGCTGGGTTATTCAGCACATGGTCACTATCCCCGAAGGCTACAACATCTATCAGATTGCCGACACACTCGCTAAAGAAGGACTGGTAAAAAAACAAGAATTCCTGGCCAGGGCCTTTGACCAGGATCTCATATCATCCCTTGGAGTTGAGGGGTCAAATCTTGAGGGTTATCTCTTCCCGGATACTTATGAATTTTGGAGGGACATGCAGGCGGAAGATGTCCTTCGTAAGATGACAAACCGGTTTAAGAAGATATACTCACAGAAATATGCAGAAGAGGCTGAAAGGCGGGGCCTGTCCATGCGTGAGGTTGTAACGCTGGCCTCCATTATTGAGAAGGAAACCGGTGTACCGGGCGAGAGGAGACTTATTTCGGCTGTCTTCCATAACCGGTTGCGTCGCGGCATGCCCTTGCAGGCAGATCCGACGGTTATTTATGGGATACGCGATTTTAACGGCAACCTCACCAGAAAGGATCTACGGACACCAACCCCTTACAATACATACATAATTAAAGGATTACCGCCGGGCCCCATAGCCTGCCCGGGAGAAGCGGCAATTAAAGCAGCCCTTACTCCTGTAAAAAAAAGGGTTTTGTATTTTGTGTCCAAAAACGACGGTTCGCATTATTTCTCGAGCACCCTTGAAGCCCACCAACGGGCCGTCGCCATATACCAAAAAAAGCCGGTCTTAGATGTTCCGGCCTCTACCACTACTGATTAGTTTTCATCCGGAAACACCCCTCCCCTGCCTACCGTATTGTCAAAAAATTAACCACAGAGCACACAGAGAAAATAAAAATATCAATAAATTAAGAAAAGATTTGCTTCTTCCCCTTCGTCCTCCGTCCTCGGCCGACCTGTCTACGACCTACCCCAGGCGAATAGCTCGAAAAAACTTAATAAAGCAATGTCTAGCGGGAGCTAACCCCCCGGCCTAATCTTTTAGCTTGACAAGCTCAAGCCATTTTATATAGACTTAGTTAGATTAATTAACCTATAATTTCATAAACTAACCGGTCCCGACAGGTAAGACGCCTGTCCAACCATTTTTAAGGTGATGGTATTCGGGTAATCCGGCCGGGTAAATCAGGCGTCTAATTTAAACAAAAGAATTTTCAACAGGATTGACATAATTAGCTAGTTCCCATCCGGAAACCCAAAAATTTCGGATGAGCTGTCAGCACTCAGCTATCAGCGTTCAACTTAATGTGTTGTTTATCTTAGATTTTTGCTGACAGCTGATCGCTGAAAGCGTGAAGCCGGAAGCGGTAGTTTCCGGATGAAAACTAGATAGTCCTTTTGTTTCGTCAGTTGTTGAATTTAACAAGAAAGGAGGTGAAAAAGATGAAAAAACTAGCAATTATTATGGCTGTAATCGCCTCTTTTTGTCTGGTAGCGGTGGCCTTTGCTGCAGAGCCGGACACGGTGACTATCAGCAGCAAGGCCTATGCCAAGCATACCAAGGGCCTGGTAAAATTCACCCATAAGAAACACGCCGTCGATCTCAAGATCGGCTGCACCGACTGCCACCATGTCTACAAAGATGGCAAAAATACCTGGAAGAAGGGTGACGCGGTAAAGAAGTGCGATAGCTGTCACAGTGTGGCCAAACCCATGGCCCAACTCTCCCCCGAGGAAAAGAAGCAAATGGCCTCACCGGAACTGGCATTTCATAAGAACTGTAAGGAGTGCCACATGAAGGCCAAAAAAGAAGGCAAAAAAGCCCCAGTGGCCTGTACAGAGTGTCATGGCAAGTAAATAAGCCGGTCTTAATGGCATGAGAGCGGGGAGTGGGAGGTCGTGCCTCCCAATCCCCGTTTTATTTGACGGCTTCGTAAAAAGTCAATTCCTCACGCGAAGGCGCAAAGACCGCGAAGGAAAAATGAAAATCTGGAAATCAAGAAATCAGTGATAAAAGTTTCTTTCATGAGTTCATGAGTTCCAAATTTTATTCTTTTTGCGTCCTTGGCGGCTTTGCGTGATATTAGAGACTTTGCCATTCTCCCGCAAGCAAAAAAGTAGTGTTTTTCCAATCCCCTTCTGCTATAAAATCCAAACAGAAAGAGCTGAAAGCTGAAAGCCAGGGTTTCTATCCTGACTTCTGTATTCTGGACAAATATGATTTCACCTACAATTTTATCTAAGATCGAAAATATCATCGGCAAAAAAAACCTCTTTACCTCTCAGGAGGACCGAATTTGCTATGCCTATGACGCTGCCAACCTCTTCTATCTGCCGGACGCTGTGGCCATCCCTGGAACAGCAGAGGAAATAGACGCTATCATACAACTCGCCAACCGGGAAAAATTTCCGGTCACACCCCGCGGGGCCGGAACCGGTATGACCGGTGGCGCTCTGGCGGTAAACGGAGGATTGGTCCTGGCGCTCACCCGGCTTAACCGTATCCTGGAAATTGACACGGAAAACCTGATAGCGATAGTAGAACCAGGGGTAATAACCGGCGACTTACAAGGGCAGGTAGAAAAAGTTGGCCTTTTTTACCCCCCTGATCCATCCAGCCTTAAGTTTTCTACTATGGGCGGGAATGTGGCTGAATGTGCCGGCGGCGCCCGGGCCGTTAAGTACGGTGTCACTAAAGATTATATAATCGGCCTGGAAGTGATACTACCCACGGGCGGGATTATCAGTACGGGTGTGCGCACCAGAAAAGGTGTGGTTGGGTATGATTTAACCAAGCTCTTTGTAGGCTCTGAGGGAACACTGGGAATCATTACCAAGATTATTCTGAAATTGCTCCCCCTGCCGGAAGCACGGAAGACCCTGTTAGCTATATTTGACAGACTGGATACGGCTATGCAGACCGTATCCGGTATTATCAGCGCCAGAATTATACCGGCGGCCCTGGAATTCATGGACCAGACCGCTATCTCCTGTGTAGAAGACTACCTGCATCTAGGGCTACCCAGAGAAGCCGGGGCGCTGCTTTTAATAGAAGTGGACGGCCGTAAAGAGGCTGTAGAATCGGAGGCAAATAAGGTTTCCCAGCTATGCCGGAAATTTGGGGCCATAGACATCCGGACAGCCGGAGACGAAAGCGAAGCGTCTCTCCTGTGGCAGGCTCGCCGGTCTGTCTCTCCAGCCCTGTTTAAACTTAGACCCCATAAAATAAGCGAAGATATTGTCGTCCCACGCAGCCACATAGCGGAGATGGTTTCCCGCGCTAAGGCCATAGGTACGGAAAATGACTTAATTGTCCTCTGTTTTGGCCATGCCGGAGATGGTAATATCCATATAAACATTATGATTGACCGGGAAGACCGGGCAGAGGTTAACAGGGCCCAAAGGGCCAGAGAGCAGATATTCCGCACCGCCGTTGAATTGGGAGGGACATTGTCGGGTGAGCACGGCATCGGCATAACGAAATCACCCTTTCTAGAGCTTGAACTCAATCCCCTGGCCGTCGAAACCATGAAGAAGATAAAAACAGCGCTCGATCCTAACAACATCTTAAATCCTGGAAAGGTATTCCCATATTGAGCCAGGAAAATTTGTCAGCGACAAAGCCTTCAAATCATCTGGAGCGAACTATACTTATTATAGCCGCAGTCGCCTTTGTTCCTACTGTCCTCTTCCTCCGGTATTTACATGATATCGGGATTACGCCATCAATAACAAAGGTATTCCCGTCCCTGCATCTCGTTGCTGAATATTTGGGTGTATTTGTCTCCGTATCTCTCTTTTTGCTGGCCTGGCATACCTATCCTGACCGGCGGGACACGTTCATATTATCTCTGGGAAACGCCTTTCTGCTGGTCGGCCTTTTGAGCCTGCTCCATATCGTGCACTACCAGGAAAGTCTTACCCTTATCAAGAACAGTGCATCACCAAATAATCCCGTTTGTTTTCATGCTATAAGTCAACTTTTGCTGCCATTAGGTCTCCTATTCAGTATATTTGCGGTGGGCAAGACATTTTCGACACGCAGACGTTTTCACTATTTATTGGGAGTTATCTTTCTCCTCACTCTGATATTAGGCGCAGACTCGTACCTGAAATCCCACCAATCTACTCTCTTCCTGGCAAATGCGTCTCGCCTTATCGACCGGGATCTCTTGACTGTACCCCTTTACGCCGTGGCTATATACTTCTGCTATAAGAAAAAACTATTTACCGAACCAAAATCCAATGCCTTATTCCTGGGCGCCCTGGCCCTGCTGGCATACAGCGAGGCATTGAGCAGCGGGTTATGCTTCCAGTGTAAAGACTGCCCGTTAAAAAATCACAACCCCTTTTCTCTTCTCTTCACGATCGCGGCTTATGCCATTATCTATTGGGTAGTCTTTGTCTCATCTGTTCGCTATCCGTATAAGGCGCTTTATGCGATTAAAGAAGACCTCTCCGAAAAATATCAGGAATTTTCCGCCGCCCTGGAGATGTTAGAACAATCGGAAGAACGGTACCGCTTGCTGGTTGAAAACTCAAACGACTTGATATACACTCTCGACTCACACAGTCGCATTACCTTTGTAAACCAGAACATAAGTATCTTGACCGGTTATACGCCTGCCGAGTTACGTGGTAAAAGTGTTTTTGACATCCTTACTCCGGAGTCGCAAAAAAAGGCCATAGCGCAGATCAGGACGCTGGTGAAGACCAGGCGTGCCCTGGTTGAAGACCTGCAAATACTGGCTAAGGATGGGAAGAAAAGAACCATTATGGTCAATATCCAGCCTATACATGACGCCGAAGGCAAGATAACAGGATTTCAGGGTATAGCGAGAGATATTTCCGAACGCAGCCAACAACGGGAACAGATGATCCACTCCGAGAAACTGGCTACGGTGGGGCTTATTGCCTCGGGTATTGCCCATGAAATTGGTACGCCCTTAAACATTATCTCCGGTAATGCCGAGTTTCTCTTAGCTGACCTTCCCGAGTATCACCCCATGCGTGAAGAGTTAGAGACCATAGTCGATCAGTGCCAGAGGATATCCGACCAGGTTAAGAGTCTCCTGGATTTTGCCCGTCCTTCGTCCTCACAGTTTGCTCCGTTAAATATAAACGAGATCATTCATGACACCCTCCGCCTTTTAAAACATATGATTAAACCTGATCATAACATACAATTTAACCTGACCCCGGAAATGCCGCCCCTAATGGGTGACAAGTACAGGCTGCGACAACTATTCATCAATCTCTTCTTGAATGCCTTTCAAGCCATGCCCACGGGTGGTTCACTAACCATAAGTACCCGCCTGATATCAGGATCACGTGCTCCTAAAGTAGAGGATCCGTATGTGGACATAAAAATACAGGATTCCGGTCAGGGTATTGAAAAAGAAAATCTAAAGTCTATATTTGACCCCTTTTTTACTACCAAGGCCATGGGCCAGGGAACCGGTCTGGGGCTGGCCGTATGCCTAAGGATAGTCAAAGATCACGAGGGGAGCATCGAGGTAGAAAGCGAGGTTAATAAAGGCGCTACATTTACAATCCATCTTCCACTGCGCGCATCTCTGAAGGGCAGCGGAACAGAGGAAACCATTAGCCATGTCTGATGTCCCTTATTCAATACTCATTGTTGATGACGATGTGCAAATGACCGTTATGCTCAAAAAGATATTAGAGAAAGAAGGTTATGACGTGGAAATCGCTCTTAATGGGCAGGACGCACTGGCTAAATCCGCTGTGGGAGATCTCGACCTGATAATCTCTGATATTCGCATGCCGGGGATGGATGGCCTGGAATTCCTGGAAAGGATAAAAGGAAATCATCAGGATGTCCCGGTTGTACTTATGACCGCCTTTGGTTCTATCGAGGCCGCAGTGGAGTCCATGAAGAAGGGGGCCTACCACTATATTGCCAAGCCGTTTAAAACAGAACAGCTCCTGTCTGTGGTAGAAGCTGCTCTCCGGGAGCGAAAGCTCCAGCTTGAGGTAGCCGGCTTGCGCCAGGAGATAACAAAGGAGTTTTGTTTCTCAAATATTATAGGTAAAAGTCCGGTCATGCAGGAATTATTTTCCCTGATCCGGCGCGTGGCCCGGACCAAAAGTACCGTCATAATCTATGGGAAAAGCGGCACCGGCAAGGAACTCGTAGCTAAGGCCCTGCATTATAACAGTCCCCGTGCGGATAAAACATTTGTCGCCTTCAACTGTGCGGCTATACCCGAGACCCTTCTGGAAACAGAGCTTTTTGGTCATGCTAAGGGGGCATTTACGGATGCCAGGTATGCCAAAAGGGGGCTTTTTGTCGAAGCAGATGGCGGGACCTTGTTCCTGGATGAGATTGGCGATATGCCTGTTTCTATCCAGGGCAAGCTCCTCAGGGCTATCCAGGAAAGGGAAATCCGGCCGGTAGGCGCAACGCAAGAGATTAAAACCGACGTAAGACTTGTCGCGGCTACACATCATGATCTCCAACAACTACTTAAAGAAGGGAAGATAAGAGAAGACCTCTATTTCCGGTTAAACGTAGTTCCCATAAACCTCCCGGAATTAAAAGACCGCAAAGAAGACATCCCACCGCTGGTGAGACACTTTATTAAAAAATATGCCGTAGAGAACAATCAGAAGCCGCTTAATGTCTCAAGAGAAACGATGCGCATTCTTATGGAATATTCCTGGCCGGGAAATGTTCGGGAACTGGAAAATGTCCTGGAACGGGCTGCCATCCTCACTGAAGGCCCCATGATCCAACCTGAGAACCTGCCCGAGGGTCTTCGTTCGGCCCCCTATGCATCTGACGAAGAAATTCCCATATCTTTCAGCTTAGAAAATCTGGAGAAAAAACATATCCAGGATATACTCAACTTAACCCGCGGAAACCAATCGGAGGCTGCGAAGATATTGGGAATCGATCGTCGCACCCTTTATCGCAAGATAAAGGCCTACAATCTGCAGATAACATAATTTTTGGGGCAAGTTGTCTCAACCGGGTGGCAATTTGTCCTGTTCCGCCTATATCATACAATAAGCGCATTATCTAACCGATAAGCTCCTCCCCCTGTGACATTTTGTCCCATCGGCTTTTCTCCTCACCACCCCCACCTACTACCGGAACTTGCGGATACCCAGACAATTGGCCTCTTTTTCAACGAGTGTTCGTTCTGGCATTAAATTTGATACCTTACTTTATGAATCACACATGTCGCATGGCGACACAAAGGACAATGAAAATAATCCCCCCTCACCCCCCTTTGGTAAAGTGGGAAATCCGTCAAGTCCCCCTTTGAAAAAGGGGGATACAGGGGGATTTTCAGATGAAAATATCCATACCTGATCTCATAGGAGGAGAAAATGCGCAACCATTCTATCCCTAAAAAAATATCGAAAAATAAAGCGCTTATGATCTGCTTTTATAAAGTTAACCAGACAGGTGACCAGATCGATAATATCGGACTATCCGACCATATCATAAAGATGAAAAAGGCTTACCGCTACCGCGATATCCCCAGGCACGTAGAAATGGAAGAAGAAACACTCAGGAAGACGGAATGGTGCGAGACCTTCAAGGCCAGGATAGCGCCCCAGGTTTGTATGCTCCGGAAGAAATATGACACGGCCGGATATTGTAACAAGTGCAGGGGGACCAAAAAACTATCAAATTCCAAATAAGATCAATTCGTAAAAAAGCCTTTTCACCGCTGAGCACGCAGAGTCCGCAACCCGCAACGTAGGGGCGCTGCTTGCTGCGCCCTTATTGGGCAGGGCAAGCCCTTGCCCCTACGCCAACCTCGGCGACCTCCGCGGTAATTTTTACTTTTTACGAAGCCGTCAAAAATTACCCTCCCCACCCTTTCTTTTTTGCCCTGGTTCTGTTAAATTTCAAATAATCCTAAGTGATCTAAAAACAGTAGGGCAAAACAATGCGATACATAAGCACCCGGGGACGGATAGATTCTATATCATTCCGGGAAGCAGTCATAATGGGCCTGGCTACGGATGGCGGACTTTTACTGCCTGAATCCATCCCTATGGTAAGCGCCAGGGAACTCAGAAGTTGGGCCAGGCTATCCTATCCGGAACTGGCCTTTGAGGTCATGTCCCTGTTCATCACGAATATCAAGGCCGAAGACCTGAAAGGACTGGTAAAGCGTTCTTACACTGCCTTTGACCACCCGGAGATTACGCCTGTGGTCAAAAAGGACGGGATTTACGTACTTGAACTTTTTCATGGCCCGACCCTGGCCTTCAAGGATGTCGCCCTGCAATTTCTGGGAAATGTCTTTGAATACCTGCTTCTGGAAAGCGGCCATAAGATGAACATCCTGGGGGCTACGTCCGGTGATACCGGGAGTGCGGCCATCTATGGCGTAAGGGGGAAAAAGAATATTAACATCTTTATCCTCCATCCATACAAACGGGTCAGCCCTATTCAGGAATTGCAGATGACCACGGTGACCGATGCCAATGTCTTCAACGTCGCCATAAAGGGGACATTTGATGACGGCCAGGCCATCGTCAAGGCCATATTTAATGACCTCCCATTCAAAGAAACCCACGCCCTGGGGGCCATAAATTCCATAAACTGGGCACGTGTCCTGGCGCAGATCGTTTATTATTTCTATGCCTATTTCCGGGTCAGGGAAGAGACCGGCCGCGAAGAGATCGATTTTGCCGTCCCTACCGGCAATTTCGGGGACATCTTTGCCGGCCATATAGCCAGGAGGATGATGGGAAAGGGGTTTCACAGGCTGGTACTGGCCACCAACGAAAATAACATCCTAACCCGCTTTATTAACACCGGAGATTATTCTATTGGTAAAGTAGTGCCAACCATAAGCCCATCTATGGACATCCAGGTGGCCAGCAACTTTGAACGTTATCTTTATTATTTCTATAGTGAGGATGCAGAGCGGGTCAGAGCGGCCATGAAATCCTTCAGCAAAAACGGCCACCTGAAGTTTACGAAAGAGGAGCAGTCTCTGGTGCAGAAAGACTTTGTCGGCCAGAGCGTGGACCAGCCGACCATTCTAAAAACTATCCGTTCTTTTTATGAAGAAACCGGCTATATTCTCGATCCTCACACAGCGGTCGGGGTAAGGGCGGGGCTGGACCTTCGTGAGCCGGATGTCCCTATGGTGTGCCTGGCTACCGCTCATCCGGCCAAATTTGGTGAGGCCGTTTCCCGAGCCCTGGGCAGAGAACCGGAACTGCCGCCAGGCCTGCAGGGCCTTGCGGAACGCGAGGCGCGATGCGAGGTATTGGAAGCCGATATAGACGTTATCAGGGATTACCTGCACAAGAACGCCATCTAAGTTACAAATACGGTATCAGTTTAGCTGTTGAAAAAGCATTCTTAAATCCCTCCCAACCTCACTTTTTCAAAGGGAGGAAAAACACTTCCCCCTTTGGGAAAGGGGGGTGAGGGGGAATTTAATCCGTTTAATTGCCATAGCAATAGGATTGAATGTATGGATAAAAAAATCTTTCCTGAAGGTATGGTGCCGATTGGTGGGGAGACGTTTCGATTCGCCTGCCATCCGGGCGTAGCCTGTTTCATGCTCTGCTGTCGTAAAGTTGATCTGCTCCTCTATCCCTATGACATTATCCGCCTGAAAAAGCGTCTGGGGCTTTCTTCAGACGCCTTCCTGGATAAACATACTATTATGGCCTACCGGGACAATCCTTTCTTCCCGACAGTCACGTTAAAGATGGCCGACAACACAGAACGCACCTGTCCCTTTTTAGGTGAGGCCGGCTGTACTATATATGAAGACCGCCCTACGGCCTGCCGTATGTATCCTCTGGAGCGCGCCGTGGATAGAAGCCTCCCTGAAACCGGACCAAAAGATTATTATTTTGTCCATCGGACGGAGCACTGCCTTGGTCATAATGAAAGCAAGGAATGGACGGTAGCGGAGTGGATCCGGGATCAGGAGATTACGACCTTCAATCTTATGAACGACCTGTGGGTAGAGTTTGACACCTTGATCCGGAAGGCGCCCTGGACGCTGGAAAAGAATGCGGAACAGAAGCGAAAGATGGCTTTTATGGCCTGCTACAACCTCGATGCCTTCCGAAGTTTCGTCTTTGAAAGCACCTTCCTCAAAAGATTCAAAGTGCCCTCCCCGGTCATAAAAAAACTGAGGGCAGACGACGCCGAGCTGATGAAATTCGGCCTTAACTGGCTCAAGTTTTTCTTAGGTCACGAAAATACGTTCGTTTCCGCCCGATGACAAAGTTCTGAATGGTCTGGAAGTAAGCCTCGCCGCACCTGGTTATAATATCATTGTGGTCTGCGCCCGGCACCACTATGAGCTGTCTCTTCTTGGCGCCGGCGTAAGACATAAGCACCTCTATGTCGGTTAAAGGGATGAGGGCATCGCGTTGACCGTGGATAATGAGCGTGGGCCGGGTGACCTTTTTTATGTTTTCCACATTGATGAGCCCCTCTTTCTCTGAGATCCCCAGATCAGAAACCGGCACGCCAATCCGTTCAAAAAGGGCAACCGTACTGGCAAAGGCGCTGTCCAGGACAAGGGCGGCAATCTCATCGTTATAACACGCTGCCAATTCGATGGCAGGCACGCTGCCCAGGGAACGTCCCATCAATACAAGCGGGCCGGTTCGGTTGGTTTCCTTTAGAAACCCTTTAATATCCGCGTACACAGCATGGGCGTCACGGAGCATGGAGCCGGCCGTAGGTTCACCTGTGCTCTTTCCATATCCACGAAAATCAACGGCGATAAAACTAAAACCGCAGCGATTATATATAGGCCCAATGTCATCATATTCGCTGGCTATCTCGCCATTGCCATGAAAGAAAAGGATATGGGGGGCATCGGGAGCGGTGAGGTGCATACGCGCGCCGATCTGTACGCCTCCATCTACAGAGATGAAATGTTCTATGATACCTTCCGGCGCATGGTCTGAATAATCCTTGCGGGGATGAAATATGTACTGCAAAATCTCAGGCCGGTCCAGCCTGGAAAAATTCTCCTGTAAGGTGTCCATGATGTATATCTCCCGATATCTTGTTTACTTTTAGAGGTTGACTAGTTACTATACTCTAACGGCCCTAAATGCAAATACTTTTTACCGCTGTAAACGTTCGAACATTCGAACGTTTGAACGTGTTTTAAGGTTAAGTCTGCCTCATCCCCTGCCGATAGTACATATATAACTGAAAATCCTCCCGTAGAGGAATCACCCATGCATAGCATCTTAACCACCTGTCCTTTCTGTGCCTGCGGCTGCGGGCTATATCTGCACGTAGAAAATGAAAGGATAGTGGGTGTCACTCCCAGTAAAAAACACCCCATCTCCCGCGGCAATCTGTGCGTGAAGGGGTGGAACAGCATAGAGTACGTCCGGCATGCGGAGCGGCTGCGCGAACCATTGATCCGAAAAAACGGAAAACTGGTCAAGACCGGCTGGGACCAGGCCCTAAAGCGCATCTCCCACGAACTGCTCAGGATTAAGAAAAAATATGGGGGCGAATCTATAGGCATACTCTCCTCGGCCAAATGTACCAATGAAGAGAATTATCTCTTAATGAAGCTCGGCCGCGCCATACTGAAAACCAACAACCTCGACCATTGCGCCCGCCTCTGCCACTCTCCCAGTGTCCTGGGGCTGACCAATGCCTTTGGTTCCGGGGCCATGACCAACTCCATCTCTGATCTGGCCGGGGCCGAGGTCATCTTAGTCACCGGCTCTAACACCACTGAACAGCACCCGCAGATTGCCCGATTTATATTCGAGGCCCTGGACAAAGAGGCCAAACTGATCGTCATAGACCCCAGACGCATCGAACTCAGTAAATTTGCCCATATCTATCTAAGACCCCGCCTGGGTACAGACGTAATATGGCTAAACGGCATGATGAAGATCATCCTGGATGAGGGGCTGGTGGATGACTCTTTTATCAAGATGCGTACGGAGAATTTCTCAGAATTCAGAAAATTCCTCGCACGTTTCGACCTGGGCCAGGTAGAGGCGATAAGCGGCATATCCCTGGAAGACCTGAGACAGGCCGCTAAGATGTATGCCGGCGTCAAAAGGGCCATCATTATATATTCCATGGGGATTACCCAGCATGTTTCCGGCACGGACAACGTGGAGTCCATCGCCAACCTGGCCATGATGACCGGCCACGTAGAACAGGAAATTACCGGTGTATTCCCCTTGCGCGGACAAAACAACGTACAGGGGGCCTGTGATATGGGCGCCCTGCCCGGAATGCTGAGCGGCTACCAGAGGGTTGATGATCCGGCAGTTCTGGATAAATTCTCACGGGCCTGGAATACCGATCTGCCTACCGCCCCTGGTTTAAGCAGTATGGATATGCTCCATGAGACAGGGAGAATAAAGGGAATGTTTATCATGGGCGAAAACTCCATGTTAAGTCACCCGGATATGAAAAACGTCAGGACTTCCTTAGAAAACCTGGATTTTCTGGCCGTGGCGGATATCTTCCTTACCGAAACCGCGGAAGTCGCAGACGTGGTCCTGCCCGCCGCCGCCTTTGCCGAGAAAGATGGCACGGTAACCAGTACGGAGCGGCGCATTCAGAGGATGCGGAAGGCCGTCCCGCCCGTACACCTATCTAAACCGGACTGGCAGATAATTATCGAGCTGGCCCGGCACATGGGATACCCCATGGACTACGAATCTCCGGCCGAGGTCATGGAGGAAATCGCCTTGCTCACCCCCATCTATGGGGGCGTTTATTATGATCGGCTGGAGACAGTCCAGGGGCTACAGTGGCCATGTCCCGATCGCAACCATCCCGGAACGCCATATCTGCACAAAAAATCATTTGCGCGGGGCAAGGGGCTATTTTCCTGTATCGCTTACCGGCCGCCGGACGAATCACCTGATAAGGAATATCCCTTTGCCTTGACAACGGGACGCGTCTATGAGCACTGGCATACCGGCAGTATGACCAGAAGGATATCCATACTGAAACGAGAATGCCCGGAAGGGTTTATAGAAATAAGCACCGAGGATGCGCGGGCATTGGGAATAATAAATGGAGAGCCGGTCAAGGTCATCTCGCTTCGCGGAGAGGTAGTTACCAGGGCCAGATTAGTCGAGAGCCTCCCCGCCAAAACGCTCTTCATGCCCTTCCATTTCCGGGAAGCCCCGGCCAATGTATTGACCAACAATGCCGTCGATCCCCAGGCCCGGATACCGGAGCTGAAAATATGCGCCGTGCGTCTGGAAAAGGTGACCTGATGACCGATAAACTCATCCTGTACAAAGAACACCTGAACAGCTTCCTGCGCAAGATAACCAAGGGGTTTGAACTCATAGCGCCGGTCCGGAATACCTATGGGGATACGTTATTCGAGGTTATTTCATCTGTAGATGATGTCAGCATCGATCTGACCAATCGACCCATCCTCTCTCCCAAGCGTTTCTTCATGCCACAAGTGGAGACACTTTTTGCGTACCGTTATGATAAATCCGGTTATACATTTAAAGATGCGGCAGACAGTACGCCCCGGGTCATCTTCGGCCTTCGCTCCTGTGACACGCGGGGGATACTCTTTTACGACCTGATCTTCCAGGAAGGCCTGAAGGACAAATATTACCTGGATCGGCGCAAGGATACCATCCTCATAAACTTAGGCTGCAACCAGCCCGGAGAAAACTGCTTCTGCAAAAGCGCCCAAAGCGGCCCCTTTTTGACTTACGGCTATGATATCCAGTTAACGGATCTCGGTGATAGATTCTTTGTGGAGACCGGCCGGCCGCGGGGCCGGGAACTCCTGGCCGGATGGTCTTACTTTTTCCGTCCGGCTACGCAAACGGACATAGACGAGCAATATGAGGTAGTCCTGGAATCGGAGGGCAAATTCCGCCACCGCCTCGATTTCGATGCTGCCATAGACAAACTCATAAACCAGGAAGTTGCGCCGGCTATATGGGAAGAGCTGGGCAACCGCTGTCAGAACTGCGGGGGCTGTGCCTATGTCTGTCCCACCTGCTACTGCTTCAATATCTTCGATAGCCCCGGTTCCGAGAAAGAAGGGGAACGCCTCAGAACCTGGGATGCCTGCACCTTTGCCGGCTTTAGCAGATTGGCCGGAGGATACAACCCGCGTCAGGATAAGACCCAGCGGATAAAAAGGCGTTTTTATCACAAGTTATTCTATGACAAACAGAAGTATAACATCCCCAGTTGCGTGGGCTGCGGCCGCTGCGCGGACATCTGTTTTGGCCGTATAGACATGCTCAGCTTCATCCGCCTGATCTGTGAACAGGAAAATAAGGTATCTGAACCCGCCCATCGGAAATTAGGTGAACTGCTCCTCGATGCCGGCCTCATCAGCCAGAAAGATCTAGATCTGGCAATAGAGAAACAGGCCGCGACCGGTCATGCCACAGGCAGATTCGCCGTGGCGAAAAAGCCCCTGGGCGCTCAATTGGTGGAAATGGGCATGGTGAATAAGGAAGCTATTGCCAGGACCCTTGGCTACCAACTGAAGATACCCGGCACGGCAGAAAATGTAGAAGACTGAGAGGTTCGTAGGACAACAGAGATGAACAACAATATCTATCTCCCGCAGCTTGCCGTTATCAAAGATATAAAAGAAGAAACCGGCGATATAAAGACGTTTACCCTGGCATTTAAAGACAGGAAATTTAAAAAATCCTTTTCCTTCCGGCCCGGGCAGTTCATGATGGTCTCCGTCTTTCAGGCCGGTGAGGTCCCGATATCCATAAGCTCTTCCCCTGCTCAACCGGGAATTTTGCAGTTAAGCATAAAAAAGGCCGGCTCTTTAACCGGGAAGATACATGGGCACAAGGTTGGTGATGAGATCGGCGTGCGAGGACCTTACGGCCGGAGTTTTCCCGTGGAAAGGCTGATCGGGAAGAATCTGTTATTTGTGGCCGGAGGCATAGGACTGGCTCCCTTGCGCAGTCTGATTAACTACGTACTGGATAAGAGAACGGAATTCGGCCGGGTTACTATCCTGCACGGAGCGAGAACCCCATCCGATATCCCCTTTAAGCATGAACTGTCCCGCTGGCCCAAAGAAAGGGACGCTAAAGTCCTGGTGACCGTAGATCGCCCGGATTCAAGATGGAGGGGGAGCGTAGGCCCGGTCACTACATTATGGAACAAGGCCGACGTCTCCGGTCAGGACACCCTGGCTATTATCTGCGGCCCACCGGTGATGATCTCCTTCGTAGTTATGGATCTTCTTAAGATGGGATTTTCTGAAGATGATATTATCTCCACCCTGGAAAGACACATGAAATGCGGGGTGGGCAAGTGCGGACATTGCAGCATTGGTCACCAACTGACCTGTGTGGACGGCCCGGTCTTTACCTACCGGGAGATGAAAAAGCTGCCTACAGATTTGTAATTAGGTAGAGTAGGGAACTGGCGTAGTGGTGTTGCCCTATCTCCAGTTTCCTACTCTACCTAAATCC
The DNA here is from genome assembly GCA_007280345.1 of Deltaproteobacteria bacterium. Lineage (GTDB taxonomy): Bacteria > Desulfobacterota > QYQD01 > QYQD01 > QYQD01 > QYQD01. The sequence goes on from QYQD01000069.1 coordinate 19,420, forward strand.
GTTATTCCGGAGCGACCAGTTGAAACCCGCAAATTTCGCAGTAGAAGAATCCATCTTGAGCTTTCTCTGCGTTATAGGTATTCAGATGACCACAGTTAGGACAAACAATATACATGCCCTCTTCAAGACCCTGGACCTCAAAGTTCCCCTGAACATCAGTAGATACCCTTCCTTTCATAATCCCTCCAGTCTCTTGTTCACCTCCTCCCAGTTAACAATGTTCCAGAAGGCCTCGACAAATTTGGCCCTCTCGTTCTTATAATCAAGATAGTACGCATGTTCCCAGACATCGATAACCATAAGGATTTTAAACATGGGATAAACGTTTGTATTGTGCTTTTCCACCTGCATAATGATGGGCCTGTTGGTCTTACGGCAGAAGGTAAGCGCCGCCCACCCGGAACCTTCAGCACTTGTAGCCGCTTGAGTAAACTCCTTCCTGAACCGATCAGGGCCGCCGAATTCTTTTGCTATAACATCGCCGATTGTCCCTCCCGGCATTCCACCACCCTTACCAGCCGGAGCCAGGTTGCCCCAGAATAACGAGTGCAACAGATGCCCGCCTATGTGGAATGACAGTTCCTTTAGGGTCGATTTCATATCCAAATCAGCGCTGTCTTTTCTGGCCTTATCCAGCTTCTCCAATATGGCGTTGGCGCCATTAACGTAGGCCAGATGATGTTTGTCGTGGTGTATCCTTAATTGTTCCTCTGATATGTGCGGTTCTAAGTCCTTGTACCCGTAAGGCAGCTCCGGCAGGACGTACAGTTTAGGTGTTACCATGGGATACCTCCCTTATCTCTTATTTTGCCAGTTCTTCCTCCACTTCCTTTCTGCCCTCTTCCAGTTCCTCTGCCTGTTCTTTATCTTCCTCCAACAATAGGGCCTGAAACTCTCCCACGTGTGTCTTTTCCTCCCCCGCTACATCTACAAGAATCTTCCTAAGATTTTTGTTCTGGTTCAGCGCCGCCATCTGTTCATACAGATTTATGGCATCTAATTCCGTTATTATCGCCTCCCGCA
>QYQD01000029.1 GCA_007280345.1 Deltaproteobacteria bacterium
AGGGGTTAGGGGAGATTTTATGGGTATGTTTTTGATGACATCTTAGTATTAGATATAGGTTAAAGGGATAGCATACGGGATTAATCATAGGAGTTATCGATTTGACATATAGATTATATCTATTAAGGTTGGGGCAAAAAGCCTGTCAGCTTTCGGGGGTAATGGCGCCGGGCGCCCCACGGGCTGCAAACCCGTTGGCCTCATCTAAGAAATGAGGGGTGGGTTCGACCCCCACTTGCCCCCTCCAGATACGTATTGTTGCACCTTGGAGCTAGGCCTCGCGCAGGTACTGCGCGGCGGCCTCAGGGGGGACAATATTGATGTAAATACTCGTGCCTATCTCGAACCCCGCCGGGGTGGTGAGCCGCGGCGTTATCTCCAGGTACCAGTGAAAAGTATCCAGTGTGTCTGTATCATTCGGCGAGGTAATAATCATGTAGTTGTAAGGTGGATTATTGAGGCAGCGGTGAAGGCGGCCCAGGACATCTTTTAATATCGCAGAAAATTGTTCTACCTCGAAACGGCTCATCTTGGCGAAACAGGAACGATGGTTTTTGGGAAGAATCCAGGTTTCAAAGGGAGAGCGGGAGGCAAAAGGGGCAATAGCTGTAAAACTTCCATTTTCGCAGATCACGCGCTCCTGCAAATGCGTTTCCGTGGCGATGATGTCGCAATAGACACATTTATCTCTGTACTCTCGGTATTGTGTCACGCCACGGACTTTACCCCATACTTTTTGCGGGATTATCGGTGTCGCCACTATCTGTGAATGGGGATGCGCCAATGAGCACCCCGCTGTCACTCCGTGATTCCTGAAGACGAGAAAGTACTTAAGGCGGGTATCTTCGCGTAGCGCATTATAACGGTCGATGTAAGACCACACTACGCGCTCAACCTGTTTGTCATCCATTGTAGCCAGGGTCTGGTTATGTTCAGGACATTCTATAACTACTTCATGGGCACCCACACCGTTCATATGGTCATAGATATGATAGTTCTCTCTGTTTAGGTCTCCTTCGCTGATCAAGGCCTGGTATTTATTGGGTGTCACTCTGAGCAGCCAGCCAGGGGAATTCGGTCCAGAATTAACGGGACGATACACCAGGACTTCCGGGGGTGTTTTCTCTTCATTTCCAGTGCAAAACGGGCAGCTTTTATCGTGTTCCGGTAATTCTTCCGGGGCCTTCCTGGCATGAGTAAAATCATCCGGTCTCTTGGCCCGTTCCTTGGCTATGACAACCCATTCACGGGTTACTATGTCTTTACGTAGCTCGGGCATATCAGTGCTCCTTTATAACCAAAATGTTATCAACATCTGATTTTTATTTTCGGCATAATGAAAATTTTTCGTAAATCAGCGGTTAACAATCAGCTATTGGCCTTGGCGCTGAGCGCTGATAGCCGGCCCTTACTTTTTAATTGAAGATTTGCCGCCTTCATGTTAGTTTTGTGCCTAAAAAGCGGGAAAGATAGATAAAATATGGCTGGATTTGAATCGGTCATGGGCCTGGAAGTGCATGCCCAACTCCTGACCGATAGCAAGATTTTTTGTAATTGCTCCACGGCGTTCGGGGCCCCACCCAATACCCACACCTGCCCGGTGTGCCTGGGGATGCCCGGCGTTTTGCCGGTCCTGAATAAAAAAGTGGTTGACTACGCCATAAAAATGGCCCTGGCCACCCACTGCAGCGTGGCTCCATTCAGCCGGTTTGCCCGCAAGAACTATTTTTACCCGGACCTCCCCAAGGGATATCAGATCTCACAGTATGAGTTGCCTATTGCCGAAGATGGCTATGTAGAGATTGGTCTGAACGGCCGTGCCAAACGCATCGGCATCACCCGTATCCACATGGAAGAGGACGCCGGCAAGTTGATCCATGACGCTACCGCGCCAATAAGTTACGTGGACTTTAACCGAACCGGCGTGCCGCTTATTGAAATTGTCAGCGAGCCGGATATTCGTACCCCGAAGGAGGCGGTCGAATACCTGAAAATCTTACGCAATATCCTGCGTTATCTCGGTATCTGTGACGGCAATATGGAAGAGGGCAGTTTCCGCTGTGATGCCAATGTGTCTATACGACCGGAAGGCACGGAGACCTTCGGTATCAGGGCGGAGATTAAGAATATGAATTCATTCCGGCATATACAAAAGGCGCTGGAATACGAGATTCGCCGCCAGACCGCTCTGCTTCTGGATGGAAAAGAAGTGCTGCAGGAAACGCGTCTCTGGGATACCGCGCGGGGGGTTACCGTTTCGATGCGCAGCAAGGAAGAGGCCCATGATTACCGCTACTTCCCGGACCCGGATTTGGTGCCTCTGGTCATCGACGAAAAGTGGATTGAAGAGGTGCGCGCAAGCCTGCCGGAGCTTCCCGACGCCAAGCAGCGCCGCTTCGTGGAAAAATATGGGCTGCCGGAATATGACGCCGCAGTTCTCACGGTATCCAAATCCCTGGCCGACTATTTTGAAGACTGCGTGCGCCTCTACCAAAAACCAAAGGCCATAAGCAACTGGATGATGTCTGAGTTGCTGCGGGAGTTAAAACGTGACGACCGGGAGATAGAAGAATGTCCGGTACCGCCCGGACATCTGGCCGGGATGCTAAAGATGATGGATAGCGGCGTCATCAGCGGCAAGATTGCGAAGACGGTCTTTGAAGAGATGTATGCGACGGGTAGGGACCCGGAGGCTATTGTGAAAGAAAAGGGCCTGGTACAGGTTACAGACGCGGCCGAGATTGAGAAGGTGGTTGAATCCGTACTGGCGGCTAATCCGGAAGCGGTAGAGGATTATAAAAAAGGCAAGGTAAAACTCCTCGGATTTTTCGTCGGGGAGGTAATGAAGAAGACCAAAGGCAAGGCCAATCCCGGCTTGGTAAATGAGATGCTAACCGGGATGCTGCGCAAGTAAAAGAGGGGATATGACGGCGGAGATTAAGACCATAGCCTGGGAAGACGGCCGGGTAGTGATGATCGACCAGCGCAAACTTCCCCGGAGAGAAGTCTATGTAGTCTGCCGGGATTACAAACAGGTCATAGCGGCCATCAAGAAAATGGTTATCCGTGGGGCCCCGGCTATAGGTATTGCCGCTGCCATGGGGCTGGCTTTAGTCGCCGGAAAATTCAGGGGAAAAAGCCGTAAGGATTTCGACCGGAAATGGGCGGTCATGTGCCGGGAAATGGCCGCTGCCAGACCTACCGCCGTAAATCTTTTTTGGGCCATCGAACGTATGAACGGCGTGGTTAAGCAATCGTCTTCTGCCGGACCGGACGAACTGGCCGGGCTACTCCACAAGGAAGCAGAAACTATATTGGCCGAGGACGTGGCCGCCAACCGGCGCATGGGCGCATTCGGCCAGAAGTTACTAGCGGATGGGGATGTAGTCCTTACACATTGCAATGCCGGCGCACTGGCCACGGGCGGCTATGGGACGGCTTTAGGGGTAATCCGGGCCGCCCATGAAGCCGGAAAGAAGGTATCGGTCTTTGCCGATGAGACGCGCCCTTTTCTCCAGGGCGCCAGGCTTACGGCCTGGGAATTACAGAAATGTGATATCCCCGTGACGTTGATCAGTGATAACGCCGCGGGCCATCTCCTAAAAACGGGAAAGATTAATGCGGTTATTGTGGGCGCGGATCGCATTGCTGCTAACGGTGACGTGGCTAACAAAATCGGCACTTATTCTCTCTCCGTCCTGGCCAGGGAAAACGGCGTCCCTTTTTATGTGGCAGCCCCGGAGTCAACCATCGACCGCACCTTATCTGAAGGTTATAAAATACCTATAGAGGAACGTTCGCCGGATGAGGTTACGCATTGTGGCGGCCGGAGGATAGCCCCGGAAGGGGTCTCTGCCCTTAACGTGGCTTTTGATGTCACACCCAAGCCTACATTACGGCTATTATCACGGAAAAGGGGATAATCCGTGGGCCGTACGAGAAGACACTGAAGATAGCTCGTAGCTGATAACTAATAACGTATAACGGATTTCACAAGGAGCAACCCCAATGGTTCAAAAGGCGGAAAAGATCTGGTTAGACGGAAAATTTGTCAACTGGGACGAGGCCAATGTCCACATCCTTACCCACACACTGCACTACGGTGTGGGAGTATTTGAGGGTATCCGCTGTTACCAATGCCACGATGGCTCATCGGCCGTATTCTGTCTTGATGAACATGTGGAACGGCTCTTTGACTCGGCACATATTCTCCAGCTTAAGATACCGTTTTCGCAGGGTGAACTTGCCCGGGCGATCAAAGATACGCTGAAGGTTAACGGCCAGAAAGAATCTTATATCCGGCCCATTGTTTTTATCGGGGATGGCGTGATGGGGGTTCACCCGCAGAACAACCCCATACGGGTGGCCATCGTTACCTGGCCCTGGGGGGCCTACCTGGGTGACGAAGGCCTTGCCAAGGGTATCCGGGTCAAGATATCCTCATTCACGCGTCACCACGTCAATATCATGATGACCAAGGCCAAGGTCTGCGGCAATTATGTCAATTCCGTGCTGGCCAAAAGAGAGGCAGTCCAGGATGGTTACGATGAGGCTATTCTTTTAGACCCGGAGGGCTACGTCTGCGAGGCCAGCGGTGAAAATATCTTCATCGTCAAACGGGGCATACTTAAGACACCACCCCTTACTTCCATATTGCCGGGCATTACGCGGCGTTGTGTGCTCACTATCGCGCGTGACCTGAAGATCCCGGTGGTGGAAGAACGTTTCTCCCGCGATGAGCTTTATATCGCCGATGAGTCATTTTTCTCCGGCACTGCGGCTGAACTGACGCCCATTCGTGAGGTGGATAATCGGGTTATCGGCCAGGGTTCTCCCGGACCAGTAACCCAGGCTATCCGCTCGGTCTTTTTCGACGCCGTCTGTGGTAAGAGCAAAAAATATAAACACTGGCTGTCCTATGTGAGTAAAAAATGATGAGTGAAAAGTTGAAGACAAAAAGCCGAAAAAGGTCAAGACTTCCAATCATCAATAAGCCGATCAAATATCGCCTGTGCGTCCCGCACCGCTGCCGATTCGGATGGTAGATCCAGGAAGGACAGTTTCTTTAATTCGTAGGCGGCGAGGAGAGTATCCTGCCTGATGGTCCCGCCCAGAACCAATCCGGATTTGCTGATCTCCTCCTGTAACATCGGGTCCAATCCGTCCGGGGTACGATTCACGATGAGGACCTTCTTGCCGACCTGCACGTCCAAATGCGTAGTGAGATCCGCAATGCGTTTGGCCGTCATTATACCGCGCGGCCCCGGATCGGATACAGAAATCAATATGTCGATCTCGCGCAGATTAAGGCGGCTTAGATGCTCCATACC
>QYQD01000167.1 GCA_007280345.1 Deltaproteobacteria bacterium
AAAGGCGCATGGCTGACGTGGGGTATAGGACAGAAAAGGTCTTAAGAACCCACACGCGGAAGAAAAACCACACGAGCACCCACACACCCATTCCGCGGTCGGAAGGAAATCGTACCCGCTTTTGGGAGGGAAATTTTACCTCCTCACCGGAATTCTCGCCCACCTCCCGTCCATCTGAGGATTGGTAAGGTCCTTCGCTAATTGAGTGGAGGCTAAAAGGGAGAACCGCAAGACTTTGATGCCCGGATCCGCGGGTGACACTTCATTCTGTGAACCATCCCCTCCCTGAAGACCAATAAAATAGAGCAAGGACGCATGATTAAGAGTCACTTGCTCTACCAATTGAGCTAACGGCCCGAAGGCTTGATGTGCTTATATATACTGGCCTTCAGATATTTTGTCAAGTCGGGATGAATAACCAAAATCACCTAAAATTGCCCAATTTGTCCGCGTCCGCGCGGACAAAACGCGGACAAAAAAGTGTACCGCACCCGATTTTCTGGACACAAGTTTTTCCTATGCTACCCTGGCGATTGAGGCTGGGGCGAGCCATTGAGCCCGGCTCCTGCCCACTATCCTGAGGTAACGACCGTACAGTCCCGGTTCCGGCATTGAGAAATGCGAGGCGAGTAGAAGGCGTCCGCCTAAGTCATTCCTCAAGATCCCCCGGCACCCCGCGGGACGGAGTGTGGTAAGCGGGCCTGGGAGCGGAGGCAGAGGCCATCTTCCCCTGGCCCCCTCTCCCAAAGTCCTATTCGAATTCTACCATATTGAGGACCGCCAGGGCTTTTATTGCCGTTATGAAGTCTGCGGCCTCAAGCCCTTAAAATCAAATTTTCTTTAAAATCGTTTGGAACCTATCCCAAACGTTGGGAACAGATGCAAAATGGATTTTTGACTTAGGAATCCCGGGAAGCACCAACGGATAACGGGAATTTGAGCGGAAAAGAGCAATATAGCTTGCTATGACTGGATATTATCGCTTTAGCGGGGGGAAATTTTGATTTGGATATGTTAAATTTTCCGCGCCCTGATAACTTTTTAAAAATTGCCGGCAGACATAACAGTCTCATCAACCAGCGGAACGCCATCCGCTGCCGCCGCTTGTTAGATGCAATTCGGCCTCGGAGTTCTGACATTTGAGTTTAGCGGATAACGCACCCATTTCTAGTCTTGCCCGCAGAGAAGATCTCATCGAGATCCTGGGGCCATAACATCTCGCGCCTTCCCTTTGCGTTCTTGTAGTTCATCCCAAGTGCATAGCCGTACCCGTAACTGTTGTAGAGAGCAATGGCCCGTTGTTCCTCCCGCACAGTCCGGGCACGCAGAATCGCATAGTAGAGCATCATCTTGGCCGCGTTTCGTCCGGCGTCAGCTGGCGTCATTTCTTTGCGGCCCTTCGGAACGGACTTCGAGTAGATAACCTCGCCAATCTTTCCCATGTACCAGAAAGTCATCTCGTAGGCAGCTTCGGCCAGTGCCTCCTTCGACCATCTCAAGGTAATACGCCATTCGTTATCCCCGATTTGGGTGGTCTCGTCGTCTGTTCGTGGAGGTTCACCTGGGTCTACGTGAAGCAAGCGGGCGCCTTCCAAGTCTTCGAACCGGAATGAGCGAGGGAGTTTCCAGTTGCTTGGCAAAACGGTAATGCGTACAACCCGCTGGTTCGTTCCATAGCCCACGGTGACCTTTCCGGTGGGATAGTCCACCCCGCCAACCTGGAGGCCTCGCGTTGCCCGTAGAAGATGCCGGTCGAGCTGGTCACGCAGACGACTTTCAGATCGGATGTATGACTTAACCTCTGCCACGCCTGCTACGACAATACGCGAAGACGAACCTGGTGTATGTTCTTCGATCAGGATGTGTAGGTCGGCGCCCTTGAGAAGGCCCTTTCCTCTAGATCTGTGAATCCCCACCGAATCACCGACATACAGCCGGGCACTTCGGGGGAGTCTGCCGGCTTGCTGAAGCCTCCTCATCAGGTTCAAGCAAGGTTTGGCCGCAAGTAATTCCGTGACTGCGCCTTTGAAGCAGTTGGCCATGTGCGAGGAAATGAAAGTGATGGCGGAGGCGACGTCAGCGTCAGAGAGTCGCTGATCGACCAAAGTCGTTGGGATCTCCCCAACATCATCGTAAGGGCCTTTAAGCAGGAACTCCTGGAAAAGCTTACCCCGTGGGTGCGACTCGATGTCGCGGATGGAAGCAGTGAGCGCTTGGCGAAAGATGACAAGAGCATCGTGCCCGTTTGCGAAAACCGCCTCGCCCGATAACGCAGCTTGGAGGGCAGACTCGACGTCCTTGCCCAATCTGAAACGAAGAAGCGCAAAATCGACGGTGTCAGCAAGGGACCCTGAGTCAGGGCTCATAATTGCGGTTGAAGCGCAGAACCTGTCTTCGGAATAGGGTGGGTCTTCCATCGATCCCCTTGATGCCCAATGTTAGAGCTATCCGGCTTTGGAAGGCGCGTCAGTTAGGGGCCTTACCGAAAGTCCTCGGTCATAGAGGGCCGAGCGTGAGATTACCGTCTACCTAAGTCTATACCACCTGACCACATCATGGCGCCAGGAAACGAAAGATCCTCTGCTGATTGCGCAGGGCGTGAAGTTCCGACCTGACATAGAGATTTTGGGCCCGATTGTATCCGTCCCTGGACTGCCGATAGGAAGCTTTGGAGTCCAACTCCCGTCCCTGCGCCTCAAGCCCTTGGGCCTTCTTCTCCTGGGCGGCGGCGGTTGCCATCAGGCGATCCGCCTGGGCGTGGGTGTCGTCGGCCAGCTTTTGGTCGATAGCCAGTTGCTCATCCTCCTGGGGGGAAAGCTCGCGCTCCGCCAGTACCGAGGCGTATTCTTTCTGCAGGAGCGTAAATAAGGAATTGGACTGCTTTACCAGTGACTTAGCCGCGGCAAGATCACCGGCCTTTAATTTCTGTTCGGCTTGGTCCAGGAGACCAACCGCCCGCTTATAGAGGATGGCATGGTCAGGTGAAAAAGTGGGTTTGGCGGTTTGGGTCCAGCCGGTTCCCACCAGGGTCAGGGCCAGAGCCAAGGCCAACACGCAGATTCCGCAGTTGCCGCGAGATATGAACATGATAGCACGTCACCTCAAGGAGTATTTTGTTTTCTCTTACCGCTCATTCTGGGTAATTTCGGCGCCGCACTCCCGGCAGTGGCCGGACTGTGGACTTCCCGTCTTTTTGAGAATCTCCTGGGGGTTGAGATCCTGCGCCAGACGGCTGAGGGCTGTCAGGTCGGGGTCTTCAAGCAGCCAATGACTCAACAGGGACAGCAGTGCGGCGCGGTGATCTTCTGGGGCTAACCCCTCGATAAGTTCGTAAAAAATAAAATTTTTTCCCTGACGCTGTTTATCCACCCACCCCGCTTCTTCCAGAATGCTCAAGTGCTTGGAGACGGTGGGCTGGGCGATCCCCAGGGCGGCCTGAAGTTCGCAGACGCAGCGCGGCCGGTCCATCAGGAGCCGCAGGATGCGCAGACGATTGCCGTCCGCCAGGGCCTTCAACGACTTCAGTAAAATTTTCACTTGCTCTCCCGTAAAAATACTATATTACTATATATAAATTTGTCAAACCAGATCAAGCCCCAATTCGATTTTTTCCTTAGGGAGGATAAACCATGTCCCAGGATTGCTGCCAGCCCAAGGTCACAACCATGATTCTGGCTTGCTCGGGAGGCTCCAATGTCGGGCAGTTGTCCAACCAGGCGGCGGTGGAACTCACCCAGGAAGGCTTCGGCAAGCTTTCTTGCCTGGCCGGGGTGGGCGCCCATTTAAGCGGCTTTGTCCAGTCGGCCAGAGATATCACCGAACTGGTGGTTATTGACGGTTGCGAGGTCGGCTGCGCCAAAGGCGTGCTGGAGCAGGCGGAGGTGCCGCTGCGGGCCTACCTGGTGATCACCGATCTGGGCATTGACAAAAACAAAGATATGAATCTCAAGCGAGAGGAAATCGACCGGGTCAAAGAGGCGGTGCGCCGGCTTTAGGCTGATGCTGGTGAACCAGCCCAGCCCGGGGGACCGGGGACGGCAACCTGCGGCTGCCGGCAGACCTGACCGGAGCGGACCGGGATAAGGCTTCCACGGCGTGCGGCAAGGAAATTTTGTCCCCCTTTGGGCCGGGAAATCATCTTGTTCACGGCCGGTAAGAGGAGGGGTCTCCATGCTGAAGGAAAACACCGTCATCACCCTCCATCCGGAAGATATGTTCCGCCTTCATGCTATCTTGCTGGATGAAGACAGAGACGCGGCCCTGGATTTCCTGGCCACCGTGATCAAGAAGAAGGCGGATGCCGCCAGCAAGCCTCATTGCCGCCCGGTCTTTGAACTGGAACGAGGCAAGACGCCGGAATTTATCACCGATCGGCTCGGATATAAGGATGAATAATTAGTAAGTCGAGGGTATCAAAGATGCTCGATATTGGTGAAAGCCAGAAAGAGGTAATCCGGCCGGATTTTAACCGGGTCATCATGATCGATTTCCTGGCTTCGAGAAGAGGATCGTTTGGGGAATTTTCCTCGGGCCAAGAGGTCCCAAAAACCAATTTTTGACTGCGGTGGCTAAGGTTGCCGCATAATCTGCACTATTGCCTCTGAAGCCGGGGCATGGTGTCGGTGAGCATTGGCGGCGGCCCGCCGTCCCATCTTATAAAAGGAGAGAAAAATGATGAAAAAATTGGGCTTATGCATTTGTATCGGCGGACTTTTCTTCATTTACGGCTGCTGAGGCGGAGCCCAGGGACTGCGGTCGAGCAGCCCCCAGTTACAGGTTCCGGCGGATTCGCAGGTGGACCACCAGGTTTCCGGCTCCCCGGTTTGCTCCCGGAAAATTGCCGGCTAAGAGGAGGCTGGAGTTTATCACCGACCGGCTCGCTGCTGAAAAGGTTCGATGTAATAAATCAGGAGGTTCGTTATGATCCGGACAATTCTCTGGCCCACCGATTTATCCAAGAACTCGCTGAAATCCGCCAAACACGTAGTGTCGCTGGCGGAAAAGTACCAGGCGAAAATCATCATGCTGTATGTGGCCACGGATTTGACTTCCATGTTTGGCGGCTATGCTCATGAACCTGGCGAACATCATCTCCAACATTTTCAGGAATGGGAATTGAAACAGGCCAAAAGCAAAATGCAACACCTCTGTGAGACCGAACTGAAAACCTGCCCGAATATGGAGATACGGCTGGTCCAGGGCGACGCCGCCAGCGAAATTCTCAAGGCGGTTCAGGCAGAAAAGGCCGACCTGGTGGTCATCACCACCCATGGCCTCAGCCATGACAAAATGGAAAAGAAAAGCCCGCTCTTCGGCAGCGTTGCGGAAAAAGTCATTCGCACTTCCCCGGTGCCGGTGCACCTGGTTAATCCCTTCGGGGAATAACCACGCCGCCTGGAAATGAAGTTCGCCGAAGTCCTTGGTTAATTTAAGCCAGGGGGCGGTGATGAGGTTCATTGCCGCCTCCGGTCACTGCGGCAATTTATTCCTGCGGAGGGATGAAGATGTTATCCGAGAACAAGGGGACTCCCGAGATCCTGACCATTGCCCCGGAAGAATTTCAGCAGATGCAGAGCGCCGTGCTGGACGGCGACGGGGGTGAGGCTTTGCGCCTCCTCAAGAAATTCGTCAAACGCCTGAAGGAACAGAAAAACCGGGGCTTGAAGTCGCACCTGGGATAGAGCCGCCTCGGTTCGCCTGCTCCATATCGGGCCGTTGACGTTATAATTTGGACTGAACAGGGGAGAGCGATCCCTCTTCCCGGCCCCCGGCTGGCCATTCCCGCCAATAGAGCCAACCCGCCACCCCCAAAAGCAGGGCGTCTTCCAGGATGGACTCTAACCCCACCTGGCGCTGGAAGAACAGGCCGCAGCCGCAATCAATTTTCAGCCCCCGGGCCATGGTGATGAGTAGCACGGCGACAAACAGCAGCGATTGGCCCAAGATCAGCAGGAGGGCGCTGCGCCGGAGAATGCCTCCCACCGGGGATGGGTTGGAGAACCGACGGCTTCGCATGAGGCACCCCAGGATCAAGGAAAACCCGGAAACCATCTCCACCCATGGCAGGGTTGCGGTCACCAGCCCCACCAGGCCTGAGGGTAGCAGTTGGTAGGCCAGGATGGATTCGGCGAACTCATAGGGGGCCAGGTGCTTCTGAACGCCCGTATAGACGAAAAGCCCGCCCAGAACTATACCCACCCCCGAGGAAACGAACCGCATAACCGAGACTGACAAATCCCCCCCTTCTCTCGTTATCGACTGGTATCCGCCGGGTAGCCGGCTTCGTCCCAGGCTCGGAAGCCCCCGGTAAATGCCATCACCCGGGCAAAACCGGCCGCCCGCAGTTTTTTGGCCAATTTGAGGGCGTCATCGCAACTTTCCTGGCTGCAGTAGACCACCAATTCCTGCGTTCTATCCATTTTCATCAATTCCGAAGATAAAAGCTCTGTCCAGGTTTCCGGAGAAACATTTACGGCTCCCTGCACGTGCAACTCTTGATATTCTTCGGCCTTGCGGGCATCCATGAAGATGGCTCTCTTTTCTTGCCAGATCTGGTAAGCCTGCGCCAGATCTAAAGTTCTTACTCCCTGGAATTGCACTTCCCGCCGCTCCTGGCGCTTTTGGTCAAGCAGCGCCGTCAGATTTCCTCTCAAGGACGCCTGCACCAGGGGCCAATGGAACATGAACCCCAGAATCACGGCCAGGCCCAGAAAGCCGATTGCCCAGGCCAGTTCCCGGCGCCACGTTACCCGAGTCATCACCATTGCCGTTCCTTGGGGCAATTTGCCAAATATTGTCTTGAGATTGTATTTATCGCCCCGGTTTCACTCTGCGCCCTTGCTAACTTGAACCGGTTTATGAATATCCCGGCGCTGGAAGAGCACATAAAAACACGGCATCAGGAAAAGGGCCACGAACAGGCCCAGGGCGAGTCCGCCGATGGCCCCGGCGGCCATGGGCTGGAGCATCTCACCGCCTTCCTCCAGGTTCAGGGCCAGGGGAATAAACCCGAAAATGATGGCCAAAGCGATCATCAGCCGGGGCCGGAGGCGGATCTTGGCGGCGTTGATCACCGCCTGCAGGGGGGTGAGATTATCGTGCTGCCGCAGTTCCTCGGCAAAGGTGAGGAGGAGTACTCCTTCATTGACGGTGGCGGCCACCACGATGAGGACACCGATGATCACCGTGGCGCCCACGGGCAGCCCCGTCAGGAACAGGGTATAAACCATGCCGGCCAGGCAAAAGGGCACGGACCCGAGAATCAACGCCGGCAACTTCAAACTGTTGAACTGCACCGCCAGCACCACAAAGGCAAAGAACAGGGCGAAAACCATAATGAGCAGCACGGAGCGCTGCATTTCCGCCATCATCTGGGCCTGGCCGCCATAGGAGACTTCGTAGCCCACCGGCATGGTCATTTTGCTGACGGCCCCTTTCAGTTCGCTTAGGGCCTGCCCCACGCTCACTCCGGCGGCGTCCCCCCGGACGATCACCTCATTTACCTGGTCTTCACGGGCGATTTCCACCGGCCCCACTGCGGGGATCACCTGAGCCACGTCCTTCAGCCGCAGATATCCACCCTGGTTGCCGCTCAACACCAGGTTCTCCACCTCCTGCTTGGAGGTAAAATGCTGCTCGGGAATCATCACCCGGATGTTGTAAAAATAGTCGCCTTCTCGATAGCGGGTGGCCACCGCGCCGCTGATCAGGGAGCGTACCGTGCCGGCCACATCCACCACGGAGATTCCCAGTTCGGCGGCCCGGACCCGGTCCACTATCACCTGGTACTCGGGCTTGGTCATATCCATGGACACGTATACATTGGTAAAATGAGCCAGCTGGTTCATTGACTCCGATGTCTTGCGGGCCAAATCGAACAGCTTGTCCAACTTCTGGCCCTTGATCTTGACTTCGATGTCCGCTTCCCCCAGTTTGCGGATGCCCTTGACCGGCGGCTGCATGACCATGGGTTTGGCCCCGGGAATGGAGATGGGAGCCAGGGTCTTTTTCAGGCGTTCAATATATGCCTTGGTGCCGATTTTTCGCATGTGCCGGGGTACCAGTTGGATATCCACCTGGCCCTCGTTGGCGATTTCATAAGTGGCCAGGCCCCAGACCTTGCCGCCCGCCATGGTGACGTAGCTTTCGACCTGGGGGTCGCGTGTAAGTTTTTCTTCTACCCGGCTCAAAATATTGGTGGTCTCAGTGAGGGCCGCGCCGGTGGGGAGCTTGACCTTCACCATGACCCGGCCGTCATCCATGCGGGGCAGAAACTCGCTGCCCAGATAAGGGAACAAGACTACGGCCCCCACCAGCAGGAAGATAAAAGTTCCGATTACGGCCAGGCGGCGCCGCAGGGCTAACTCCAGCAGGCGCCCGTACCCGTCCGTTATCCAGGCGAAGAACCGGGCGAAGCGGCCTTCTCCATGCGATTCTGCCTGCTTCCCCGTGAGCATGGCGGTAAGCAGTGGGGTCAGGGTGATGGCCACCAGCAGGCTGACGCAAACGATGCCGGCGATCACCATGATCAGTTCCCGAAAGAGGAGGCTGGTAAGCCCCGGCACCAGGAGGAAGGGCACAAAGAGGGCCAGAAAGGAGAGGGTGGCGGCCAGGATGGCGGACCCCACTTCGGCGGTGCCGATCTCGGCCACTTCTTCGGGCGGCTGATCGGGGTGGAGATGTCGCAAGCGGGTGATGTTTTCCAGCACCACGATGGAATTGTCCAGTACCACGCCGATGGCCACCACCAGGCCGCCCAGAGAAAAGATATTGAGGGAGAAACCCATGAGCTGCATCAGGGCGAAGTTGATAATCAAGGTGATGGGGAGCGCCACCAGCATCACCAGGGCATGGCGCCAGCTTCCCAGAAACAGATAGACGATAACGATGACCAGAATCGAGGCTTCGATGCCGGCGTTGCGCACCCCGTTCAAGGCGGCGGTAACGTAGTCCGCCTGATTTTCCACCATCCCCATCCGGACGCCGGGCGGCAAGGAGGGCGTGAGCTGCTCGATTCTTTTGTTCACCGCCCGGGCCACTTCCACCGTGTTGGCGTCCGCCTGCTTGAGGACGCTCAACTTGACGGTGGGCGTGCCCCCCCGGCGCGTGACCACCCGGACCTCCTCGTGGGCGTCTTCCACCCGGGCCACGTCTTTGAGATAGATCTTGCCGGCGGCGCCGTTGGCCAGGACCACGTTGCGGATGTCGTCCAGGGAGCGGTATTCGCCCATGGTGCGGGCGATGAATTCCCGGCGGCCCACGGTCACCCGGCCGCCGAACTGCTCAATGTTCTCCTCCTGGAGCCTTTTCGTCACCCCCGGCAGGGTGAGGGCATATTTTTCCACCGCGTTGGGGTCCAGGTGCACCCTGATCTCTCGCTTCAGACCGCCGACGATGTCGGTGCCCGCTACCCCGGGAACCGCCTGCAATTGATACTGCAGCCAGTTTTCCGTCCAGGTGCGCAGCTTGGTCAAATCCCAGGCATCGGAGCTGATAGTGAGCTGCACCACCGGCAGTTGGGAAGGGTCCGCTTTCATGATCAGGGGCGGGTCGATATCTTTAGGAAGCAACCGGGCTACCCGGGCCATGGCCGCCAGGGCGTCCTGGTAGGCTACGTCCACGTTAACCCCATATTTGAAGTTGGCCATGAGGGTGTACATGCCTTCAATGGAAGAGGACTCCAGGTAGTCCAGGTTGTCCACCATGGCCATCTGGCGCTCCAGGGGGTCGGCGATGTTGGTGCTGATCTCCTCCGGCGTGGCGCCCCGCCACCAGATGTGCACCTTGATCAGCGGATAGGTGATTTCCGGGAGGAAATTCACCGGCATGAGCATAAAGCTATAGATTCCCAGGACCACCAGGGCGATGCTGATGACGCCCGCGGCGATACGCCGCCGTACGGCGTAGGTGGTGACTTTCATTTGCCTGCCCCCCCCTGGGCCTTCACTTCCATGCCGTCTTTGAGCTTTTCATTGCCGGCGGTGACCACCGTTTCTCCCGGTTGAATACCGGAGACGATCTGGACCTGGCCGCCCGCTTCGAGGCCGGTTTGCACCACCCGGCGTTGAGCTTTGCCGTCTTTGAGGATAAAAGCGACCTTATCGCCGTTGGGCATGACCAACACCGCATCGCCGGGAACGACCACTGCGTCGGTCGCGGTTTCGAGCCCAACCTGGAGGCGGGCGAACATGCCTGGGATGAGGGCCACCGGGTAATCCAGTTTCACTTCCGCAGTGCGGGTGCGCATCCGGGTGTCCAGATCCGGGTACACCAGGCTGATTTTCCCCTCAAAGGTCTTGCCCGGATAGGCGTCCATCTGAACCTTAACCGGCATGCCCTTCAACACCAGGGTGGACTGGGCCTCAGGTACGGCCAGACGGATCACCAGGCTGTTGGGGTCGTACATTTCCACCAGGGGAGCCCGAGGGGCCACAAAATCCCCGTCCTTGACCAGCACCTTGGAGACCACCCCATCCCAGGGGGCTGCCACCGAATAGTCGCCGGCGCTCTCCCGGGCCTTGGCCATGAGCGCCCGGGCGCCCTCATATTTAGCCCGGGCGGTGTCCAGCTGGGAGCCCGGGATGGCGCCGCTCTGCACCAGAATTTTGGTGCGGTTCAGCTCGGCTGCCTGCTCTTTCACGGACTCCGCCATCGCGGTCACCTGCGCCGCCGCCGCTCCCGACCGGCCGATGGTGAGCACCCGCTCCCCCCGTTTCACCTGATCCCCTTCCCGGACCCGACAATTCTGGATGGGCCCTTCGCCGGGGGAGGCCAGGCGCGCCTGGCGGGTGGGAGTCGCCGTGCCCGTCAGCTCCAGGGTGCGGGAAATAGGCGCAACTTGCGCCTTCTGGACAGCCACCACGGGAACCGGTTTGGCCTTTTGCGCCTCCTCTTTCCCTTTTTCCTGACCGTATGTCTGCCAAGGACCCAAAAAGGTTATTGTCGCAGCTAACAGGCTTGCCAGAACCAAGAACGGCTTGTTCATGAAAGATTCCCCCCCACTGCCAGTTTGAGCCGGGCCAGGGCGGTGTAAAAGTCCGCCAGGACGCGGTAATACGTGGTTTCGGTCAGCAACAGGGCCGTCTGCGCATCCAGCACATCGGTGATGACGCCGGCCCCCAGGTTGTATTTCAGGGTCTCGATGCGCAGGCTTTCCCGGGCCTGTTCGATGGCCTTTGCCGTGGCCTTGACCCGCTCGCTGCTGGAGTCCACGTCCAGGATGGCGGTCTCCACCTCCTGGCGAACCTGCAGGTTGAGCTTGCGTAGCCGCTCCTGGGCCGCGGCCAAGGCGGCAATCTCTTCCCGCACCTTGGCGTCAATGCGGCCGCCCTCAAAGAGGGGCAGAGTGGCCACCACCCCGATCTGCCCGTCGTCATCATAAAAGGGCCCGCGATTTTGTGCGGTCGGGACCTTTCCGGGCGTGCCCCGATCATCAAATACTCCGTATACGCCGGTGCCCCGATACCCATAAGAGCCTACCAGGTTGAGGTTGGGATAATGTCCGGCCCGGGCCACGTCCACCCGCCGGGCCTGGCTTGCCAGCCGCTCTTTCGCCGCCGTGAAATCCGGGCGCTGCTCCAGCGCCTTGGGCACTAATTGGTCCGGCCGGTAGCTCACTTTCTCAAAAATGAGCTTACCCGCAAATTTCAACTGCGCCTTATCGAAATCCAGGCCCATCAGGTTGGCCAGGAGGCGTTTTTGGATCTCCAGGAGGTTGGTCTCTTTCTCCAGGCTCTGCTCCAGGTCGGCCACCCGCACCTCCGTACGCAGCAGGTCCACCCGGGCCGCCTTGGCCACTTCCACCATCTTTGCCATCTTCTGTCTCTGCTCCTGCATGGCCTGCAGGGAAAACTTCACCGAGTCGATCACCTTTTCCTGGCTGAGGATGGCGTAAAAGGTGCTGGAGACGTTATAGACCAGTTCATCCCGGGTCCGGGAGAGCCGGTTTTCTTCCGCCAGGCGAAACAGTTCGGCGGCCTTGATTTCATTGATAATGCGGCCGCCGGTGAACAGGGGGAGCTTCAGAAGAACATTGCCCTGGCTTTGCTGTTTGGTGAACAGCCTTCTTTGATTGTTGAACCGGGCTTCATACAGCGGCCGGGAGTTGAGGTATTTGGTATATC
>QYQD01000108.1 GCA_007280345.1 Deltaproteobacteria bacterium
GAGTGGCCAAGGCAGTAACGGCGGCCTGCTGTAATCCGGCCTGAGATATTTATTTCTGTTTACTCCTTGACTATTTTCCAGAAATGCCGATATAATTCGTAGCATTTTTAATTCGGGGTCAGTCCCTGTGCATAAGGATGTGCCGATGTTCGTTTTTGGAAATTTTTTGCATGCCTTGGCCAAGATAATCGACATAGCATTATCACTTTATATGTGGGTCATTATTGCCCGGGCGGTCATTTCCTGGGTCAGTCCTGATCCGTACAATCCTCTTGTTCGCTTCCTTTACGGGGTGACTGAGCCCGTCCTAGACCGGGTGCGCCGGCTTCTTCCCATCAGCCTTGGCGGCATGGATTTTTCGCCAATAATTATCATATTGATCATTGTTTTCCTGCAAAGTTTTCTTGTGCCAACTCTGGCCGATATAGCCGGACAGCTTGGTTGATTAACTCATCCAAAAAAGGGTGACCGTATATGCGTATTACACCTATGGACATTCAACAACAGGAGTTTCGGGTCCGTTTCCGCGGTTTTGACGCGCGGGAAGTAGATTCCTTCCTGGAATTGGTAGCGGAAGAACTCAAAGAGGCGCTCCATGAAAATAGCGCCCTTAAGGATGAGGTAAAAAGGCTCAGGGAAAATCAGGCTAATTTTGAAGAGAAGGAAAAGACTTTTCAAACGGCCTTTGTTTCTGCCCAGCGTGTAGTGGATGAGATGAAATCCAATGCCGAGCGTCAGGCCAAGCTTATAGTAACTCAAGCCGAACTTGAAGCCAAAAAGATGGTGGAAAGCGCCCATATTCAGGCGGCCCAGGTACAGGAAGAGATCAACCAGTTGAAACGTCAAAAGGCCCAGATGGAGTATCGGGTTAAGGCTTTTATTGAAAGCCTTTCGAAATGGCTGGTCTCAGAGAAAGAAGTAGCGGAAGAAAAGGATGCCGGTACGAACGAGGCACATCAGGCTATGAGCGCTATTAACGAAATTATCTCTGGAGTGGATTTAGAGGGTGAATATCCGGCAAAGTGACCCCATTTTTACAACCATCAACTGACGGGGTACTTTTAAGGGTTTACGTACAACCAAAGGCCTCACGTGAGGGTATAGCCGGCTATCACGGCGATGCCCTTACCCTTAAAATCAGATTAAAAGCGCCTCCGGTAGAAGGAGAGGCTAATGCCGCTTGTATTCGATTTCTTGCCTCTCTGTTTGGCCTGCCTCAAACAAACCTATCCATCAAGACCGGGCATAAATCCCGTTTGAAACTCATAGAGATGGAAGGAGTCTCTATTGAGGAAGTGAAAAAAGTAATAGCTGCTCAGCCCGCCCTTTCTTCTTGAAAGACAGCAACCATTTGTCCGTGTATGTGGCCATTGCTGGCCAATATCTCAGGCATGGCAGGAGCAAAGGGTCGGTCCTGGAAATCCGTTACCAATCCGCCGGCTTCCTGGACCAGCAGTGCCCCGGCCGCTGTATCCCATGGTTTCAGATTGGTCTCCCAGAAACCATCAAAACAGCCGCAGGCCACATAACATAGATCCAGCGCGGCTGATCCGGCCCGTCTTATGCCCCTGGAGCGTGTAAGAAATCTCTTGAAGCGGGAAACCGCCGGTTCCGGCTCGGTGTGTATGTTATAAGGAAATCCGGTAGCCAGGAGACTATGCCCGAGCTTACCGGTGGTGGATACGCGAATAGGCTCTTCATTCAAATAAGCCCCTGCGCCCTTCCCGGCCCGGAAAAGCTGGTCCAGAAATGGGTGATAGACCACCCCAAGAACCGGTTCGTCATGGATGGCAAGGGCGATAGAGACACAGAACCATGGGAACCCATGGGCATAGTTGGTGGTTCCATCCAAGGGATCGATGATCCATTTGTAAGGTGACAGGCCCGCCCAGGACTGCTTTTCTTCGCTGACAATAGTGTGCTCCGGGTATCTGGCGTGAATAGTTTTTACAATGAGCTCTTCGGCCCGGAGGTCGGCGTCAGTGACCAGATCGATCTCCCCTTTAAAATAGACCTCTCGCTTCCGGCCGAAGATTTCCTTCAGTAACCGGCCACTTTCCCGGGCTACGGTTATGGCTGTTTCTATAAAGCTGTCTGTATCAGTTAATGAAGACCCTGGCATAATCCTTGATTTCTTCCAAGGCCCTGCCGGAGCCCATAACTACTGTGGTTAGGGGGTCTTCGGTCATTATGGTCTTGAGGCGTGTTTCCTCGGTGATGCGGCGATCCAATCCCTTAAGGAGGGAGCCTCCGCCGGCCATGTAAAGTCCGGTCTGGTGGATATCGGCCACCAATTCCGGCGGTGTATTGTCCAGGGTGCGCCTGATAGCCCCGATAATGCCGTTTACCGGATCGGTTATGGCCTCGCGAATCTCGGCATCAGTGACGGGTATGGCTTTGGGAAATCCGGTAAGGATTTCCTTGCCGGATACAAGCATGCTCAGAGGTTCATCCAGGGGATAGGCAGAACCTATGTTTATTTTGATATGTTCGGATGTATTTTCACCAATGAGTATCTGATATTTTTTCTGCATATAACGGACAATGGCCTCATTGATCTCATCTCCGGCTACCCGGTGGGATTCGCTACAGGCTATGGCGGAAATAGATATTACGGCTACCTCTGTCGTCCCCCCGCCGATGTCTATTACCATTTGGCCGCTTGGTTTCTCAATTTCTAACCCGGCGCCTATGGCGGCGGCCATAGGCTCTTCTATCAAAAACACTTTTCGGACTCCAGACTCCTCTGCCGCCTCGACGACCGCCCGCTTTTCTACCTGGGTGATGCCGGTGGGGACGCAGATAACCATCTTGGGCCGAATAAAGCGGCTTATATTTACCTTGCGGAGGAAATACTTGATCATCTGCTGGGTGACATCAAAGTCGGCAATGACCCCGTCTTTCATCGGTCTGACCGCCCTGATCTTTTGCGGTGTACGCCCCAGGTATTCCTTGGCCTCCCGGCCGACGGCTATGACCTGATCCGTATCTTTATTTATAGCCACAACGGAAGGTTCGTTTAAAACAATACCTTCCCCCGGCATATAAATCAGGGTATTTGCTGTGCCCAGGTCCATAGCGGCATCTTTAGACAGAAAGCCGAACAAGCGATCCAATAGCATATAAACTGTATCCTCCCTAATTATAGTTGAATATCATTAGTCAATAGTCATTTGTCACTGGTATGAGTTGATCAATCTTCCACGAACATGACCGATGACTAATGACCAGTGACGTTGCCCATATATTCAGGCTGATTTTTAAAATATCGCTTTTTTCACGCGGATATTCCCATGCCTTGCAGAAGACAGATTATCCTTTCATGGACATTTTCGTCAAGATAATCCTTTGCCCGATACTCAAGAGGGCGTCGCTCTCCTCTGTCTCCCACGTACATTTGCTGTAACTGGTGAAACCCATTACCCCGGGTATGAAATCCTGCAATAAACAGGGGATACCCAAAAAGGCGTTAAAACCCTTAAACGGCTCTTCTGGTGTAAAAAGGTAGGATTTCCTCGGTTCTTGCCCTATCCTCTCCAGAACCAGCGGCTTTCTTTTTCTAAATATCCAGCCCACCAGACCCTTCTCCACTGAAAACTGCTGTCTTTGGAGGTTGGATTTTATCGTACCGATCAGGGCCGGAAGGCTGTATTTAGCGTCTGGTTCAGGGGATAAAAGAAAGGCCACGAATCCCATCTCGGCCCGGGTAAAAGAAAGGCATAGGGTCAGGATGTTAATGAGGTAATCATTAAAATCTCTGGTTTGTTGTCCTATACGGTCAGCCTGGTAGTGGAGGTTGAGTATCCGGTCATAGAGGCGCTCTTTGGCCTGTAAGACGGAGACTTCTGTTTCATGTACGACAAGATCAGCAAATCCTAAAAGCAGTTTTTGGCTTTTTTCAGTAAATATGTATTTATGCTTGCTGTCCACGGAAAGAACGCCTTTCCCGCGGGGAAGGGGAACAGCCATGAAGGATTTGATATCCTCGTCTGCCGAGTAGAACTGCAACGTAGTGGTGTCTCTGTCAAATTGGTTGGCAATAATAGGCTTGTTGTTTTTAGCCACCCAGCCCACCATACCGTCTCCGTAGCCGAATTGTACCCGGGGGATGACATTTTTGCTCAAACTGTAGTAAGATTGCAAAGTCAGACTCTCATTTTTGGGGTCGGCCAAAAACAAGGCGGTAGTAAAGGCGTCGGTAACGTTACTGATTACTTTAATTATGTTTAAGAGATGGCTATCGACTGACATAATAATGTCTTACTCATACTATCTTTTGACTTCCCGTTCTTTAGCGATTAGCATATATCCGTTGTGGATATAATAATTCTTATCACGCCATGGCCACGGGATAGTTTGGTATTATAGCCGATTTTAGGAATTATGCAAAAACAAACCGAACTCTTAGCCCCGGCTGGGAATCTGGAGGCATTCTGGGCGGCTGTGGAGAAAAAGGCCGATGCCGTTTACATCGGATGGAGTGACTTCAACGCCCGCGTCCAGGCCGAGAATTTTTCTCTGCAGGACATCAGCCGGATGATCCCCTTCGCCCATAAGCACGGCGTAAAGGTCTATATAGCCCTGAACATCCTGCTCAAGGAAAGAGACCTGCCGGAGATAGTAGAGGGGCTCAGGATATTAGAGGGACTTTCTCCCGATGCCCTGATCATTCAGGATATGGGGCTGTATTATTTAATCAAAAGATACTTTCCGGCCTTTCGTCTCCATGCCAGCACCCTTATGACCATTCACAACCACCCGGGAGCCGAGCATCTGCGCGGGCTTGGATTTCAGCGGGTGGTCCTGGCCCGCGAGTTATCCATAGATGAAATAAGCGCCATACACCGGCATTCTCCGATTGAGCTGGAGGTTTTTGTCCAGGGGGCCCTTTGTTACAGCTTTTCCGGGCTTTGTCTGATGAGCAGTTATCTGGGCGGAAAGTCCAGTATGCGCGGCCGGTGTGTCCAGCCCTGCCGCCGGTTGTACGAAAGCGGCAAAAAACACGGCTCGTTTTTTTCCATGAATGATCTCTCGGCTATCCGGTTGCTGCCTGAGCTAAAAAAAGCCGGTGTCACCTCCATCAAGCTCGAGGGGAGGATGCGCAGCGCCCACTACGTAAGCTCTATAGTAGAAGCCTACCACACGGTACTGGATGCGCCGGAAGGCGACGAAGAGGCCCTGGGCCGGGCTGAAGATTTAATAAGGCAGTGTTTGGGCCGAAAGCCGACTTCCGGGTACTTTCTGTATCCGCGCCTGACGGACATCGTCACCCCGCATTTTTCAGGCACGGTCGGCCTTTTTCTGGGGAAGATCATAACCGCACGCGGAGAAGAGGCCCTGGTGAGGCTCACTGCTGATGTCGGCGTTGGGGACCGGCTACGCCTGGTAAGGCCTGCCCATGACGAGAGACACTCATTTACTCTGGGAAAAATGATTGCCGGGGGGAAAGAACTGATAAATGCAGCACAAGGTCAGGAGATCACGCTTAAGATACCCGTTCCTTGCCGCAAAGGAGATCTGCTTTTTAAGGTAGATGCGAAGGACGCCGCGCTTGTGCGCGGCGCAGGCCGGATAAGAAATCTTATTTTTGCCGCTACCAGAGGCTGCGTTATCAGCCCGGCAACAAAAAAAGGGTTAAGCATGGACCCGGTTGTTTCAAAATTATTCCCGGGGAAGAGTCCCGGGGCCAGGCAGAGGAAAGACCTTAAGTGGTGGGTGAAATTGGGCGATCTGAATCACCTGTCTGACGTGTCAGACCGTGGCGTATATCGCCTCCTGGTCCTTCTGGATGAGAAGACCCTCGCCCAATACAGGCGCTACCACAGACAGATTTTGCAGATGCGGCATCGAGTCTCCTGGATGCTGCCGCCTGTCATAGAGGAAAAACAATGCCGGTTTTATGAGAAGGCGATAGATGGATTGTGCCGGGCCGGATTTAAGTCCTGGCATCTGGGCCATATAAGCCAGCGACAATTTTTCTTACATAAAGGCGGAGACATACACCTTTCCGCAGGTTATACGGCCAACGCGCTTAACTCCCTGTCTGTCAGGGCCCTTTACGATCTCGGGATCACGGAGGTGGAGTTTTCCATAGAAACAGACCTGGGGAACCTTAAAGAGGCATTAGCCCATGCCGGCGGGTGTCCGGTGGGGCTGACCGTCTATGGCCGTCCGCCCCTTTTTACCTCCCGGGTACTGCCCCCCGGACTAAGGCCGGGTGCAACTGTCCGAAGCCCTAA
>QYQD01000010.1 GCA_007280345.1 Deltaproteobacteria bacterium
ATGTAGACACGAGGAAAAAAATTCAGGAACGGAGAAAGCCTCGTTAAATCAAAATATTGGCAACCATCACGGCTTGTCATCGGGTGGAACATCCGATGAAAGGTACTGCTGTTGGCAAATTACTGGGCATGGCTCAGTCTTCTGTCAGTCGGGCGGTAGCGCGCGGAGAAAGATTAGCTCTCGACAGTCAATTAAATCTGGTCGAACGATAAATTGCATCAAAGCATGACCGTCCCCCATAGCCCACCATCGGCAAAGACAAGTCCACCCTGGAGATGGTGGCCTACCGGGACATATGGGGTAAAGGGACGGAGTAATGCTTATGAATAACACTTGGTCAGCAAATCCTTCCGAAACATTAAAAAATCTGGCAAAATATTATAGAGACTTATTATCTGCAATCTCCGCACAGGCAGGCAAACACTTTGTTGATTTAAATGGGGTTTTACGGTACGGCCTCACTGCTGATCTTGGTCTTTTTGTGCAAGATATCGAAGAGCTCATCAATGGCGATTCCATCTCCTTCATAATACAAAAAGCGGCGCCATCAGCTGTCACCAAAATCATTCAAAGGGCAAATGATGTCGAAGAAGGAGAAGAACGTGCCGAACAATCTGAATTATTTGAGGAAGATGAAATAACCATTGAGGACGAGGCAAAACAAAACGCGTCTGCAATACTTGTTGCCATATACAGAAAGCAGCAATTCGATCCTTTTAATAGAGAGATTGTCATTGGCTATCCCCTTGTCTCTGGTAAACTTGGGAGAAAGAGAATATGCACAGCCCTTTTTTATAATAAAGTGCTCATGGATTTTAATCCTTTGAAAAGTCTGGTTACTCTTACCAAAGACAGCCAGATACCGTCGTTAAATTTCCAGCTGATTAAACATATTGTCGAATCGGATGAAGAGGTCGAAATAATCCGTCAGAATATTTTGCCTGATCTTCGAAGTGATGATTTTGACCTCGGCACCATCAAAAACGTTATTCAAAAACTTTCTGAGTTGATTCCTGGATTTGGGGGATTAAATTATCGAGCCAACCCGGTCTCTCTGAAAAACGCATTGGAATTAAGCGGTAAGACTGACATCAAAATTTTTAATACCGCAATGATAACTAACGCCAGAAGGACCAATGCTCACTTATTGGATGATTTGGAATCGTTGGCAAAGATCGATGAATTAAAGGGCGATACCGTTGTTAATACTATCCTGGCCGAACCGGCAGATGAGGACTTGCCTGAGGACATGGACGATCCGGCCATAAGTGAAAAGAAACCACCCCTCCTCTTTCCCCTTCAAAGCAATAAAATGCAGAGACTCGCGGCAGTCAGAGCAGAAAACGCCCGTCTTTTCGTCGTACAGGGGCCTCCTGGAACCGGCAAATCCCAAACCATCGTCAATCTCGTCTGTCATCTGATTGCACAAGGGAAGACAGTTTTGGTGTCCAGCCATCAAAACAAGGCACTGGAAGTCATCACGAAAAGCATGCCCAAGAAGGGCGACAATAAAGAAATTGATTACCTGGTCATGTCGCTGCTGAAGGGAGAAAAGAAGTCAATAGAGGAACTTAAGAACAAAATTCAAAATTTCCAATCGTACGTCAGCCATGTTGATCTTAAAGAGTATTCAAATCTTATCGAACTTCTTATGGCAGAGCTACAAGGGAAAGATCGTCTGATCAAACAACTCCAGGTAAGATTTTCAGAATTGAAAATCATTGAGCGGGACAACCATCCCCATTATCACAAATATCATAATATCAGAGACTATGATTTCATTGATCCTTCAGACAACATTCCTGATGGTATGGACTTCATCATTGCCAATGCATTGAACGAATATTCGTCGTTATTAAAGGAATTAACAGAGAATGAATCTTATCATTATATCGAAAAGATTTTACCCACCTATGATCATGCCTTTGTTGATGACGGCGGAGATCATCTGCTGATAAAATGCCAGACCTGTTCCATAAAAAATAGGGTGCCCAAGACAAAGCTCGAACGCGATGCCAAATGCGGGCATTGCGGCGGGGCGATAAGGGTTGCCCCTCATAATATCGAAGATTCCATAGAAAATATCCGGCAGCTTTTTAAGGTTCATGATTGGATCACGCAGGTTGTTTTATCTGATGAAGATGTATTGGTATTCTGTAAAAGTTTGGCTGATATTGATGCCGATGGTAACGCCATTGTCGCCTGTCTGGATAGGATAAATCAATGGGCAGAGAAGTCTGGCCATGAAATGATCGCGGCTTTACAATTTCTGAATGAATGTTACGACATAGATATAGACTTTGATTTATTGAAAAAGAAAGCAAGAGAATACGGACATGCTATCAATGAAATTGAACGTCGCATAGAAGGGTTAACAAAGAAAGTACAATCTCTGGGCGAATACAATATCGATACTAGCTTCCCTGACTATCCAGATATTCATACTTTGCAAAATGCCGAGATACATTTAAACGAATTGCATGCCGCCGCCCATTCATGGTGGAAGTGGCATTTTTCTTTAAAAGCAGGAAGTGCCCGTAAGTTTCTGAAATTCCTTCTTCTCCCATCACTCACATATCAAAATCGCTCAGACTTGCTGAAAAAAATGGCGGACTGGCAAAATCACTGGAACCTGCGATACCAGATCATTGGTGACCTGAATTGGTTGAATGAAATGGACGTCCCGGTGAAACGTACGGACCACAACTCGCCCGTGGGAGAAATATACAAAAAAGCGAATATTATAGAGTACTATGGCTGTGTAATTACTGCCCTTCATGCGTTATTGTCGTGTAGTTCTGATATTAAAGAAGAATTCATAGATGAAAAAATATGCCGTTATCTTATTTCCAATAATTTATCTATACTTCTGAAGTGCCTTGCGCGGTCCGCTGAATACCTTAAATCGAAAGCGAGTTTACAGTCACGCAAATCAGATAAACACTTTGATTATCTCTGTGATTTTTTCCCCACTATTGTCGAAACTATTTTCCATCTTACCCCGATTCCTGGTAATGATAAAATCGGTTCCCACTTAAACACCATGATTCCTCACTTTTACGATTTCAAACGGTTGAAAACACTGGAATCCTCTGATTTAAAAACACTCATTAAGACAAGCAATAAGGTAAAAAACCTGATCTTAACCAATCAAGATATCGCTGCGTTAGCAAAACCGGAGTTGGTTGTAGAGGCTTTCAGGCTGTCTGCTTTTATGAGAAAAGACCTGTTGGAAAATCCCGATGACATCAATGAAATTGCATTAAAAATCGGTCAGCTTAAAAAAGAATCCCGTCGTTTGATATTGAGAATTCTCGACACGATCCGAAAAAAATCACTGAAAGAGGCCGAATCAAATCCTAAAACAAGATTTCAGATCAGAAAATTGGCGGCAATTCTTAAAAGGAAAAAGAAAACTTACTCTTTTGTCCAATTAAAAGACCAGATTGAATACGAAAGGCTTCTCACATTTTTTCCGTGCTGGATTATGAGCATTGAAGATGCTGCCCGCATATTTCCTCTTCAGGAAGGTCTTTTCGATTACCTTATCGTTGATGAGGCGTCCCAGTGCAACCAGGCAACGGCGCTGCACCTCGCATACCGGGCAAAACGGATGATCGTTGTTGGCGATAGTAAGCAGATGAAAAATCCCAATACACAATTTTTAAGTGATCAGGTTGTTCGTTTATACCTGACAAAATATGGATTGGATAACCATCCCAAGGCTGAATTCTTTCATGGTAAAAAATCATTATTGGATCTGGCAGGCGGATGCTCTGACAGGAGCGACGTGTTTCTCAATGAGCATTTCCGCTGTGAACCGCCGCTTATCGCATTTTCAAATAACCATTTTTATGATCGCAAATTGAAGATTCTTACGCCTTTCCGACGGTGCCGTTTTAGTCCCTGTATGGAAATCAAAACGATCAACGGAGCCTATGATGACCCTGATAATACCAAACAGAACGAAATCGAAGCCGCTGCCGTTATCGCCGAATTGAAAAGAATGATTGCACAAGGTGAACTCGAAGGAGATGAGAAGGGGGAAAAGTTATCGGTAGGTCTCTTATCGCCCTTCAGACACCAGGCAACATTATTGCAGAGCAAAATGTATGAAGCCTTTGAAGACGATCCATCGAAGATTAAGGAATACGATATGATCGCATCTACGGTGGATGGTTTTCAGGGGGATGAGCGGGATGTTATTCTTTACTCTTTTCGTTATGCCCCCAACTCCAAGCCTGGATCCATAACGGCCATGCAGAGGGAAAACGATGAGCACTCCTTAGGACGTATCAATGTTGCTTTCAGCAGACCAAAAAGAAAATCGGTGTGTTTCATTTCAACACCCAAAGAAAAATTCCCAAAAGGCTTAATTCGCGACTATTTAAATCATGCGGCAATCGAAAGTAGTAAACCTTACGAGCGTTTGGGAAATTCTAATGAGCGGGAAAAATGCCAGAGTGATTTTGAAAAACATGTATTTGACGATCTCGTTAAAGAAGGATTGGATGTTTTCGGGCAAGTCCCTTGTGCAGGGTTCTTCATTGATTTTGTAGTTATCGACCGTGACGGCAGGCGCATGGCCGTGGAATGTGATGGCGATTTCCATTATGAAGAAGACGGCGACCTCAGGGAAGAAGATTATCAGAGGCAAGACATTATAGAGCGTTATGGCTGGTTCGTATACAGAATCCCAGCGCGAAGGTATTACGCCAATCCCCGAAAGACGATAGAGGATCTTCTGTCTGCATTGAGGCAGCAGAATCCTGATCAGGAAATTGCTGGAGGGTTCAACGGGCCTAATGGCGGTGGTTTTAACGGTCCCACAGGATATTCGGAAGAACTTGAATCTGTTGAGGATAAAGTAAGCCTAAACAAAGAATCAAAAACGACTGAAACCATAGAAGACAAAATAATTGGTCTTTTATCCGAAGAAGGACCCATGACTACATGGATGATAGCCGGAAAAATTAGACAGTCAAGGGAAGAAACTCATTTGATCATGAAAAGTCTTGAGGAAAAAAAATGGGTAATAGCCATCAAAGAAAAAGGAGTCCTGATGTGGAAAGAAATTCTATAACACGTTATAATTATGTGTCTTAGGAAGGGATAAGGGGGACGGTCATGTAAATATGCTTGATATTGGGGACGCTCCTAAGATTATGATTCGTGAGAAGTAACTCGGTTTTTTGAAATAATGACGGCTCGCATAACCATTTTTTGCAGTATTTACGTGGCATTGGATACAACATATTGTGACGATCTACTTAAAAGTGAATTACTTCTCACGAATCAGATTATAAGTTACTATAGATTTCTTCTATGTAAATAATGGTCAGGCCAATTCGAATTTCACCCGCCTCTGGCGGGCATCTCCGAGTTGCTTGAAGAGTATAAACTTATAAACGAATGAGCGTCCCCTAGAGATTGCCTAATATTGCGGATCATGGTAACTTATTTCCATTACTTTCAAATTGATAAAATGAAAAATCTATGGATGTAAACACAATAAATGAAATTTCAAAGTTTCTTGAAATTGACTTTCGGGCTTCCGAGAAACTTCCATGTTCCGGACAAAGAGAAGTTTTTCTGGCCGAGCAAATCTCTGCTGCCCAAAAGTGTATTGTGAAGATTTGTTCGTATGTTCCGGTGAGGGTTGCAAGAATTCAGCGAGAAATAAGAATTTTAAAGAATCTCGATTCCGATTATTTTCCAGATTTATTATATCAATCCTTCATAACAGACCAAATGTTGGAGGATTTTTACGATAATTTTGATCCTCGTTCTAACAGACAAAGGGTTGAGGAACTCAAATCGATGAGGCTAAAAGCCTTTCTGCTTACTGTGGAGGAATACATTGAGCACATAAGCTGGGACGACTGTATTCTCGAACTTAAAAAGGAACAAACTCTCGTTGATTTTTTAATCCATATATTCAAAGCCCTTTCGCTTTTGTGGACCATCAAAATTGTGCATCGGGACTTAAAGCCTGAAAATATACTAATCAGAGGGGACCTAAGCCCTGTCATTATTGATTTGGGTATTGCAAAAAGTTTCAGGGAAGGGACTATGGATCTCACACACTATGCTTTTCGAACACCTTGTACACCACGATACGCCGCCCCGGAACAACTCACGAACAGCAAAACCGAAATCACCTATAAAACCGATCAGTTTTCGGTTGGAGTGATTGCTTACGCCATATTGACTAACCGCTTCCCTTATGGGGATGAAAGAGAAGTTGGCGTTGAACAAGTTGTGGATAACCTTATGACCGAACGGGTAGAAGATATTCAAATTTTCAATGAGAACATTAGTGATGGCATGGCTTCATTGATTCATAAGTTGATTCAAGTAAAACCTTATAGACGCTTCAGGAACGCGGAGACAATTATTCAACAACTTCTTGAAATAAGGAATACGGCGGCATGAAAATCTACCATCAAGCAGGACATCAAACTATTTGGAATCTGGAAAGTTATCGCGAGGACCATACTGGGGACGGAATCATATTCAGCCCGGTACATTTTGCTTCCGAAAGACTTGAACGGATAGTGGAACAAGAGATCAAAGAGGTCAGCCTGTTTGACCCGCAATTTTATGTCCCTGATTCCCAGAAGTCAAAGCTCCACAGCTATGATTTTTTCCCTGAAAAGATTATGGATGGTTTTTCAACCAACGATTATGAGGCGGTAGCATATGAAGCGGCAGAGTTGTGCCTTGATTTTCAGGTAAGAAATGACTTTGAGTCAATTATTATGCCTGCAAGGTATTTTCCCGAATTAATATCAGATTATATCACTCAACAAAAAAAACATTTTGTGGATCCATTTTTGGCTGCACTGGCAAAAGAAGGCATTGACAAGAAAGCCTTTCTCACTCTACCAATGACAGCAACGATGTTAATGGATGAGGAATTTAAAACAAACATTTTAAACTGGGTAACCGCCTATCCGGAAATAGATGGTATTTATCTATTGGTCAATTTTAATGAACCCGCCAAACAGTTGCAGAATTTCGCCAAGTTTAAATCTTATTTAGAATTCATTCGGGATTTGATGGAAGCAGAGCTGGATGTCATCTGTGGCTATTGCAACACCGAAGGGATAATCGTCGCGGCTTTGGACGTTTACGCGGTTACTATCGGCGCATATGAAAATACCAGGGGTTTTTCGATTGACAAATTTCTGGAAAACGACCAGGAGAGAAGAGGGCCGGCGCCTCGTATATATTTCCCCAAATTGTTCAACTGGGTTCGTTGGGACACGGCTGATGAAATTAGGGAAGATCTCCCTGCTCTCTGGAAAAAAATATATACCCCAACGGAGTATTCCGAAGAAGTAATCGCAGGTGGCCAACGGCCTCATTTCACACAACCTTTGCTTTATAAGCATCATTTCAAACTGCTGGCAGACCAATATGGTGAAATAAGAAAGTTACCGGCGGCTGACAGGATAATTCTACTGCAGGAGAAAATAATTATTGCAAGTAAACTTTATGAGGAAATTGAAGATAATAGGGTGGTTTTTTTTGATTCGAACTGCAAAGGGGAGCATCTACCGGTCTGGAACCGGGTTCTCAGGCATTTGCGCTCATGTTCTTGAAGCAGTTGTATGCAACCTCATTAACGCGCAAGTAAGAATGTGTCTTTTTAACTTCCTGTCTTGTGGGCATATGATGGACTGTATAGCCGTCATGGTTCATAGTCATGAGGCCGATATTATATTTTCTGAAAAGAGCAATGTTCTTGAGGGCGGGGCGGGATTTACTATCATCAAGCAACACATAGGAGTTGTGTGAAAATCTCTTGTAACGGTGGGCTTGCTGCAATGCTCTTTGCCAATTTTTCAACTTGGCTTCAATTGAAATAACTGTATCTGTAATCGGCTTATACTTTTTTATGATTTTGTATTTGCCTCGTTCCAATGGCTGAAGGAAACCTGCCTCGGCATATTCTTGCAGCCGCTTTGACGCCGTTTTTCGCGAGACCCGATAAATTGTCATGAAACCCGCAACATCTATGATAGACATAGTCTCAAAGCTTGCAAGGGGACTGATCCAGTTAAGGTTGATAGTCTCCCTGATCGTACTTCGGGAAAGATAAGCCCGATAGGTGCCTAGCACGAGATCGGCGATACCATATTGACTATTGAATTCCTCGACGAGGAAAAAACGGGAAATGGACTTCTCAAGAAGATCAGAGAGGAACAGCTTTGAAATCCTCTTGAAAGCATTTATAAGTTCTTGTTCAGTAGAAAACATGGCAGATGGGCAAGATGTATGAAAAAAAGGAGTTCCATTGGGAACGGCCATACAAAAAAACGATACAGATGTGAATACGACTTTCTAAATAAAATTACTTTATATAAGTATAGCAGCGCTGTCAAGCGAAAACAAACAGATTGTCAAGCCAATTTAGAAATGAGGCGGAATAAGGAGTAAGAGGGACGGTCATGTAAATATGCATTTCTTGTTTTATTATTTGTGATATAGGTATTAAACATGCCACGCAAGGCTCGTATAGACGCCCCTGACGCCCTGCATCATATTATTTGCCGCGGGAAACCGCTTAAATATCAAAATATCGAGAGGGGTCAGCCCTTGACATTGGACAAAACAGGCAGGACTAGCAGGGATAATGGCTAGACCGTTACGGATTGAATATGAGGGGGCATTTTATCATGTTACCGCTCGGGGCAACGAGAGAAGGGATAGTTACTTTGGCAAAACAGATTATGAGAAATTCAAGGCGTATCTGAAAGAAGCACAGGAGAAGTACGGTTACATTTTGCATTGCTACGTGGGAACGTCCATAAAATTATAAATTCCCAGATAGCGCATCAGCTTTCCCCTCACCTATTGCGACACAGCCTCTTAATGGGGGAGGGCTAGGATTTTCGGATGAAAGCTGTTCAGAGGCGGCTCTTATCTTTCATCTGTTTGCCCCTTCGATTACAGTAACTTTTATGTTGACTTCCAGAATTTCACGCCTTAATATTACACATAATATGTGGACACAGGAGGCCAACTATGAAACGCAATGTGACTCTTGCTCTGGATGAAGAGCTTCTTCATAGAGCCAGGATAGTATGTCAAAAAAAGAGAACAACTCTGACTCGGGTTATCCGGGATCGATTGGAAGATCTGGTTCGCCAGAATGAAGAGTATCAGAGCGCTATGGAACGAATCATTGCCCGAATGAAAGAACGACCTATCAAAGTCGGAAAAAAGACCTGGACCAGAGAGGAGCTTCATGCGCGATAGCCTCTTTTTCGATACCAATATTTTAGTTTATGCTTTTGACAAGACTGACCAGAAAAAATATGAAATTGCTTCCCGTTTGGTAACGGAATCCTTCCAAAAGGGAAACGGAGTTATCAGTGCCCAGGTCTTGAAAGAATTTTTTGTCACGGTCACTCGCAAGGTTCCTGAAAAAATGAGTGTAGATGATGCGGAACAGACCATACGCGACTTTTCTGTTTGGAAAGTGGTTGACACTACCGTTCCCTTGATCTTAAAAGCGATTGAATTCCATAAACAGTTTGATTTTTCTTTTTGGGATGCCATGATTGTGGCTGCCTGCCACCTTGCAGGTTCTTCTGCTCTTCTATCAGAGGATCTGTCCCATGGTATGTTGATTGAGAATATCCGGATTATAAATCCATTCCGTGCAGACCAGCCCTAGTAAATATCCCTCATCTTCTCAAAGTTATCAGGGCAAAATCTTTCCCCTTGACACTTGAAGCAATCGACCGCTTAATTTATCAAATTGTTTTCTCAATTTTTGTTTTCGATTTTTCTGTTCCTTTTTCCCTGGTTTCTTATCCTGGCTGATCTCATAGAGAGCGGTTAATTTCTGTACCTTTCTCTCCAGAGCGGCAGGAGAGTCATTATGCTTCATGTTATTTTTAGTTGAGTTCATACCTATGCGCGAGGGGATACCTCCGGCCATAACCAAAGGCCTTGGTGGTAATCTTCAGACCTGGCGGGGACTGTTGTCTCTTGCGATTGTTGGGGATAGGTAGCGAGGTTGAGCCGGGCCATCAGCCTGTTTTTTTATCCCCTTCTATCTTGAAAAGCAGGGCTTTTTTGACCTCTTCACATTGTTCCGGATGATATATTTTTTGCCCGTAAATATCCCGAACATAAAACACATCCACCACCTGGTCTACCTTGGTAGATATCTTGGCCGATCTGATATCCAGCCCCATATCAAACAGCGTCCTGGCAAGGGAGTAGAGAAGCCCGGGGCGGTCATTTGTATAGACTTCAATAACCGTGTAAAAGTCCGAGCTCTCATTGTCGATTACTACTTTTGATGAACGGCCGCGTTTTTTAGTCTGAAGTGGTAACGGCGTTGTCTTTTTGGCCAGTCGATAGTCAAATGAGAACCTTCCGCTTAAGGTTTTTCCCAGGTCTTCCTGAATGAATCTTCCGATCGGAGAAGCGTTTCCGATCACTACCAGCAGATAATAACCCAAAACCGTTGGCGGAAGGATTACGGGCAGGGTCAGAATACTGTCCAGAATGTCTTTGGCTGGAAAATCAGTTCTGGCTGGCAGATGTGCCAATGGAACGCCGACGGCAATCGGAATCGCCGTAGCAGCCTGAGCTGCTTTGACGGACAGAAAAATTGGGAATAGACACATCAGATCGCTCCTGATCTTAAGAGCCGTCCATGTCATTCCCGCGGGAGCGGAAATCCGCCTTGTCGGACTCCCGCTTCCGCAGAGCTTGCCCCTTGAAAAGGGATGGCAGATATGGACTACATCAATCTATTTTTATCGTCCGGCGGCGTCCCATAATGGGCCATTACTCTTTGAGTTGATGATTCCATCCCTATATCGCCGTGTCCCCGCTCTCGCTCGTTCGGATCCTTATTACTTGTTCGAGGGTGGACACAAATATCTTCCCATCTCCTATCTTGCCGGTTTTGGCTTTTTCCAGGATCGTAGATACCGCCTTCTCCGCTACACTGTCGGCTACCACTACTTCTATTTTCACCTTGGGCAGAAAGGCTATTTCATACTCCGCTCCCCGGTACACCTCCATGTGTCCTTTCTGACGTCCGAAGCCCTTGACCTCGGTTACCGTCATGCCCTGGATGCCTATGGCATGCAAAGCGTCCTTTATCTCGTCGAGTTTAAATGGTTTGATAATCGCTTCTATTTTCTTCATAGCTCCTCCGTTTGCCTACCTGTGGGCTTTACGTAAATTAAAATCGGGATAAGCAGTAACCGCAACCTCATGCTGGTCCAGTCCTTCCAGTTCTTGATCCGCAGGGACCCTCAGGGGTGTGATTTTATCCAGCACCCTGAAAAACACATACATAGTGATGAAAACAAAAATGATGTTAGTCACGGTGCCCACGAGTTGCGCCGCAAACTGACTGCCGTCCCCATACAAGAGACCCCTGACCGGACCAACAACTCCATTCAATCCGTCGCCGTAAACACCATCAGCAAAAAGCCCCAGAGACAGCACACCCCAGGCTCCGTTTACACCGTGAACTGATATAGCCCCAACCGGATCGTCGATTTTAAGAACTCTTTCGAAAAAGACTACGCTTACACAAACCAAGACGCCGGCCACCAGCCCGATGAAGACTGCTGCAACCGAATTGACAAAGGCGCAGGGTGCGGTAATGGCTACCAGGCCGGCCAGCAATCCATTGGCCATCATCGAGATATCCGGCTTCCCGTACCGCAGCCATAAGTAAAGCATAGAGGAGAATGCAGCAGCCGCGCTGGCTAGCATAGTATTTGTGGCTACCACGCCAATCCGCAAGTCGCCCCCGGCCAGGGTGGAACCGGCATTGAATCCAAACCAGCCAAAGGCCAGGATGAAGCAGCCTACTACCGCCATGGGGATATGGTGACCGGGTATGGCCACCGGAGTTCCATCGGGTTTAAATTTCCCGAGCCTGGGCCCTAAGACTTTGGCACCGGCCAAGGCAGCAACTCCTCCAGTCATGTGGACCACGGATGAGCCCGCAAAATCAATGTGCCCGTGGCCAAGGCCGAAGTTTTTACCCAACTGGGAAAGCCAGCCTCCTCCCCATACCCAGTTGGCGAAAAGTGGATAGACTATGGCAGAAATAAAAAACGCGTAGATCACAAAGGATTTGAAGGTCCAGCGCTCCGCCATGGCGCCGGTCGGTATGGTGGCGGTTGTGTCCATAAAGACCATCTGGAATAGGAAAACAGAAAATATCACGGCATCATAAGAGACTCCTGAAAGGAAGAATCCCCTGGTTCCAAATAACCCGAAATCTTTACCAAAGAGATTTACTGTAAATTCCTGATTCAGAATTCCCCCGCCACCGAGTGAGGCCACTCCGCCTACTCCGCCCATTTGCAAAGCAAAACCCACTGCCCAATAGCCCAACATACCAAGGGCATAAACCATGAAATTCATAGCCATAGTATGGCCGGCATTTTTGGCCTGGGTGAAACCGGTCTCCGCCATAGCAAATCCGGCCTGCATGAACATGACCAGGAAACCGCAAACCAGCGTCCAGACCATGTTAATGGCTATTCTGTTATGGCCGACCACATCGGCCAGTTTTGCCGCCAGCGGTTCATTTACAGCCAGCTTTTCCATGTCTTGCGCCGATGGAGCACCCGGTGTCGCCCCCACCACATCCGCCGCCCCTCCTGTCTTGCTGCCCGACGGATCGGATAACGGGGCAGGGGCTTGGGCAGATGGCGTCTGTTCCTGGGCCAGACTTAGCCCGTTGCAGCCGATTATACCTATCATTAGCAACACTATAAACAACTGTTTCATATCTACCTCCAACATATCAGTTTTACTGTTGTACATGTTCTATTCCACTACCCCGGGTGAGCAGGGAAGCGGATGGATTGTCTTGTCAAAAAGTCAGGCTTGCCGTGATGCCGCCGTAAACATAGTTATCATCGCTACCGGTCTTGCTGCGGAACTTCATTTCATCGCTGGCGTCGTCTGAAAGCGGGAAGACATAGGACAGAGAAGGAGTTACTATGATATATTTTGCCACAGATATGGGCAAGCTCGCCGAGATCAGGCCATCGTGGAAGTTGTCAAATTTATTGCCCGTACGTACCCCTCCGTCAGCAATCTCGGGATATTCATCGGCATCGTCGCTTTTCAGATAACTCACAGACGCACAGAGATTAAGCGAGGCCGCCTCCGTGATCTTGAAGGTATGAGATACACCCAGCAAGGCGTACCAGTGCATATAGCTGTCCATCTCCCTGTAAACAGTCAGCGTAGG
The DNA here is from genome assembly GCA_007280345.1 of Deltaproteobacteria bacterium. Classification (GTDB taxonomy): domain Bacteria; phylum Desulfobacterota; class QYQD01; order QYQD01; family QYQD01; genus QYQD01. The sequence continues at coordinate 13,259 of QYQD01000010.1, forward strand.
CGACAGGAGGGCATTGAGGCCGAGACCCAAAAAAACCTCCTGGGAATCATCGACTCCATCGAGACTATAGTATATGTAGCCCACCCTGGCATTCACCGGGCCAAGGCTCCTGCTGTAGGCCAGTGTAATATCCGTCTCGTTCCAGTTGGACGGACTATTCCCATCCGACACATAGGGATCAGTATCCAGATTGCCCCATAGGTTGGCTGAAAAGCCTTTATATCCGATAGTCATGGAAGGCTGGACAACGATGCTGTCCCGGCTCAGTTCCTGCCCTCGCCAGATATAATCGCTTAGAAACGAAACCGACAGATCAGCGGACGGTTTTTCCTCTTCCGCCTGCACCGGTGTAATACCTGAAATACTCAAGATTAATGTAACAAAAACCGCCACCCAAAAACATTCATACTGTAGAACCCTTTTCATAACTTTTCTCCTTAATGTTTCTATAGTATTATTAAAAATTTTACCGCAGAGGATGCAAAGAACACAGAGATATAAGTAAGTTAAGACAGAATTTGATCCTCCCCCCTTGGCATCTCGAATGTTCTCATTTGTTCCCCGACAATGCCTCACCTCCAGCTACGGAAAGTACAGTATTCCCAAAAGGGCCAGAAAATGGTTCCCTTATTAACTGCTCCGCGCCAGCCGGATCGGCATACCGCCCCGGTACGCTCTGTTATTTTCCCGGGGCAGGATTTCCTCACCTCCTTTTCATTATGTAATGTAAACACCGCTTCGCCGTGTTGCTTGCATCTATTCTTATTACCGGTTGTATCTCAAGAAGCGTGCCAGGCTGGTAAGATCACACGTTATCGGACTTAACCAGTTGTTTTATTTGGGGAATAAGATGTGGTTGGATTTTTCTCAGCGAAAAACAGACCGGGATAAGACTACCTGGTGGTATGATAAAAAGGAAAATATTTACAAAATTGTAATTTATGGAATAGCGGCCGGCCGGCCCTTTCCTCGGGTACTTCTTCTTCCGGTAAAGAATCGGGAAGATGAATGATCTTTTGGGCGATCTCCTTAGCCTCTTCTTCATCATGGGTAACCATAAGCACAGGAACATCGAAATCTTCCCGGATAGTCTTTAGTTCTTTTCTCAGCCGCTTGCGTAAAGGGGCATCCACGGCCGAAAAGGGCTCATCCATTAACAGAATATCAGGCTTTATGATTAGGGCTCTGGCTACAGCTACTCTTTGTTTTTGACCGCCCGAGAGTTGACTGGGATAAAGATGCTCTAATCCCGCCAGCTCAAAGGCTTGTAGTATATCGTGTATCAGTTCTCCCTGTTGATAATTAGCCGCCTTACCATTCCAGGCGTTGAGGCCAAAGGCTATGTTTTCATAAAGTGTCAGGTGTGGAAAGAGACCGTAGTCTTGCGGCACGAACCCCACCTTACGTTCCCTTATAGGGAGATTAATTTTTTGTATTGAGGAAAAAAGGATCTTCTCCCTTAGAATGATTTCCCCTCTGTCGGGAGTGATCACTCCGGCAATAGCTTTCAAAATAGAGGTCTTTCCGATCCCGGAAGGGCCGAAAAGGACCGTGATAGGGGCATTAGTCTCCAAGTCTACGTTTAACTGAAATACCCTGGTTTTACTTTTCAATGTCTTACTGAGTTGTATTTTCAGCATGCTCAAACCCGTATTTTTTCAAAATAGCCTTCCCTTCTTTTCCCAAAAGAAAGCTATTAAATCTCTCAGCCTCATTTTTATTTTTTGAAAAACTTACCAGCCCCACTGTATAAGCAATCAATGGCGAAACGTGTGGTGGGGCTTGGGCTATTGCTTTTATCCTTTCCTTAGCGATTGGGACATCAGTCTTATAGACTATTCCGGCATCCACCATGCCTTGGGCTACATATTCCAGGACCTGTCTGACCTGATTTCCATAAACCAGTTTTGATTCAATTTTATTCCAGAGCCCGAGCTTGCACAGTACCTCCTTTGCATATATACCAACGGGGGCGTAGTCAGGGTTACCTATAGCTATCCTTTTAGCCTTCAGTAGATCATCCCACCCCGTGATTTTCCTCACACCATTACCAGGCACGATCAAGACCAGGGCGTTACTGGCAAAAATATTAACTGAGTTCCGATCGACCAGCCCTTTATCAACCAACGCCTCCATATGTTTTACATTGGCACTAGCGAAAACATCGACCGGAGCCTTTATTTCTATCTGCTTACTCAAGAGACCCGAAGATGCGAAGTTGTAGTAGATTCTTATCCCCGGATTTTCCCGCTCAAAAACTTTCTGGAATTCGAGAAAGGCATCTTTTAAGCTGGCCGCCGCGGAGACTGTAATCTCGCCGGCAAAAGAGGTACCAGCTATCAACCACAAATACAAAACCATGGAGACTATCCTACTCATATCTACTCCTGCCTAGTTTGGTGGTCAGGAAAACCACAGTAAATGCTATGCCAGACATAATTAAAACCATCATGTTTGCTAGTTCATCCCTTCCCATTTGTACGGCATCAAATATGGCTATAGGGGCGGTTTGCGTCTTATGGTAAATATTTCCAGCCACTATAAGTGTGGCGCCAAATTCACCCAGCGCTCGGGCAAAGGCAAGGGTAGTCCCCACGGCGATTCCCCTCCAGGCCAGAGGGAGCGTAACCCTGAAAAATACGCCTAATTCAGAGTAGCCCAAGGTTCGGGCCACATCTTCCAGATTCTTACTCACCCCTTCGAAAGAAGCCCGCGCGTACTTTATAAGAAAGGGCATACTGACGGTAGCAGCAGCCAATACGGCCCCTTTCCAGTTGAAGATAAGCTCTATGCCCAGGTCTTCCTGTATAAATCTGCCCAAAGGGGAATTATTCCCTATAACCACAAGAAGATAATAGCCCAGGACAGTAGGCGGCAGGATGATGGGAAAGGTTATAACGCTGTCCATCAGGTCTTTGCCCGGGAAACTCTTTTTGGCCAGGAGATATCCCAACGGTATCCCGATGGCGAATGAGATAATAGTAGCCACCATGGCTATCCGGAAGGAAAGAAAGATAGGGAAAAGGTCTGGCATGGCTTACTCCGCTCTAACCCGTTATCTTTCTTACCGGTATCTCTGCAATAGAGCCTTCATAGACCATCGGTTCGATCCCCATTTCTATCAATTTGGCTGCCGGCGTGGCGCCTATTTTCGTAATATAGATTTTGGCGCAGTCTTTTAATAGGGCTGCTATCCGTTCAAATTTTTCCGCGTCAAAGGGGTGGTCGGGGTCACCTACGGAAAGGGACTCGCTCGGCCGCTCCTCTACCAGGGTCAGCTTATCATTCAGGTCGTAGATCAAAAAACGTTTAGCCCGGCCAAAGTGGTCGTTTACACTTACGCTATCAGTTGAAACCACGGCTATCCTTGTTTTGGTCATATCTATATCCTCCTTAAATGGTCATTCCGGCTACCTTACCCACATCCCAAGCCGGTTCCGGCACATCCGGCAACTTTGGTCAGAGACTTCCGGCGCCCTTTATATCTGCTGGCATCGCCATTTCCAAAGCCAATTTCCAGCCCTTGCTCAATAAAACCCTGTATCACGAGCGGCCGGATACCGGCCTGCTCGAGTACGGTTTTCGGTGTATCGCCGATATCGCTTACCAGAACTGCCCGGCAGTCGTTGAGGGTCCGGACCAAACTCTCCCATCTTTTCAGACCACCACCTGGTGGCGGGGCCATCCTCGCCTCGATCAGGGAAAATCCATCGCTGCTCTGGGCATAGATCAGAAAACGGGAGGTCTCACCCAGGTGCTGATTAACCAGTATTCCTTCCTGGGAGGCTACTGCCACATAGGGACGGTCGCTTTCCTGGTTAAAGGACCGGGAGCTACAGGCCCGGAGACAGCCGCGAAATTCCTCTGTTCGATCCTCATCCAAAAGTCCCACGGCATCGGCCCGGCAGCGGGTACAATGACGCATCTGGGGAACAAACTTCCCCGCTTCCTGACGTATGGCGGTAATCTGCTCCTTTGTTGGCTCCGGGATATCCTGAAACGGCGTATCCTGATTGGGATACAGGGGTATACAGTTATGGAGGTCCACCCCGAGTTCACCCATTTTTCGGGCCACTTCCAGGATATGGCTATCGTTTACGCCCGGTATAACAACGGTGTTTACCTTAATCACGATTCCCAGTTCCTTAAGGGCCTTGATAGCCTCAAACTGGCGGCCCAGTAAGAGTGAGGCCGCTATCTCTCCCCGGTAGACCGTCTTGCCTTCGCGAACCCATCGGTAAATGCGCGCCCCGATTTCTGGCTTAACGGCGTTAACGGTTAATGTGACATGGGATACGCCAATTTCAGCCAAGTCCCGGACGTAAGGGAGAATATTTAGGCCGTTCGTGGCCAGACAGAGCAGCAAGTTTGGAAAACATGCCCTGATCTTTCGCATGGTTTGCAGTGTTTCCGGGGCATTGGCAAAAGGGTCTCCGGGCCCGGCGATGCCGGCTACAGTGATTCTCGGCTCTTTCTTCACCACCTCTTCCAGATACTGGACGGCTTGGAGAGGTGAGAGCACCGCACTGGTTACCCCGGGCCGGCTTTCATTGACGCAGTCATATTTTCGGTTGCAATAATTGCACATAATGTTGCACTTCGGAGCTACAGGCAGGTGTACCCGGCCAAAAAGACCCTTTATCTCAGCGTTAAAGCAAGGATGGCGCCCAAGATCCGGATTGGTATGCATACTTAAGTCTCCTCTCGTGTGGCTTTTACTTATCTTCCGCCTCAATTGATTCACATGTAGCTGTATCCTACAGGTGAAGCCTCCTGGCTTTTTTCAATGAGAGCATTGACGATCCGGTCCAAGAGATTCTGAGCCCCTCGATACCCGATGTGTAGGATTCGTTGTCCTCCGAAACGATCATGAATGGGGAACCCTACCCGGATGAGCGGGACTTGCCTCCGTCTGGCTAAGGGATATCCCTTGCTGTTACCGATGATCATATCCGGAGCGCAGCCTTCGGCCTCTTCGGCAATTTCATAAAAATCCATACCCTCATGTATAATCGGGGGGGCAGGCAGAAGGGAAGCCGTGACTTCTTCGATAGCCTCCCTGAACCGGCCGCTCTGTCCACCAGAGGCGCAAAGAACGGGTCTTATCCCGATCTCAGCCAGGAAGGCCGTTATCCCGACCACCAAATCCTCTTCGCCATAGACGATAGCCTTTTTGCCGAAAACATATTTATGGCCATCCACGTAAGCATCTATCAAGCGACCTCGTTCATAGAGGTATTTCTTGGGGGACTTACGACCGGTGAGTTCCTCAAGGATGGCAAAGAAACGATCCGATTCTCTCAGGCCGATAGGTGACCCGATCTGATGGAGCGGTACCATGAAACGTTTGGCGATAAGCTTTCCCGGCGTATCCTTATGGAAAAGCGTGCGGCCGAATTCAAGGGTAGATTTGGCGCCACCCATAACCCGTATGTCCGAAATCGGTGTTCCGCCGACAGGAATCTTTTCATAGTCACGGCGGGCAGGGGCGTCCAGCGTCTCTGAAATATCCGGCAGGATGATCCCCGACAGGGCAAAGTCTTCGAGAATCCCCTTTATGTACCTAATATCTACGGGTGAAAGAAAACCTGGCAGGAGGTTGATGGACTCAATGAATCCTGCGTTTATGGCCAGTTGATCAACGACCGCCTTAACTGCCGCATGGAACCCCTCTATATGTGTGCCGGAATAGCTTGGAGTGGAGACGCTTACCAGCAGGGGCAATTCTTTTTTCTTTCCTCTTTGTTTGGCCATCTCCTGGCGGAATTCGTTGAGGATCATGGGTACGTCGTCGCCGATGGTTTCGGTAAGGCATGTTGTAGCGATACCGATGATTTTTGCCCCGTACTTATCCATCACGTTCTTGAGGCCCTGTTTAAGGTTGGGCCCTCCGCCATAAATCGCCTGTTTTTCTCCCAGGGACGAAGAGGCAATGTCCATTGGCTCCCGGAAATGGCTTATAATATACCGCCTCATATAAGTCGCGCATCCCTGGGCACCGTGGAGAAAAGGCACTGTCCCCTCGATTCCCCGGAAGGCCAGGCAGGCCCCGAGGGGCTTACAGAGCTTGCAGGCATTGGTAGTGGAGACATAGGGAGGTTTGGCCTCTTTTCTGGTCATAGCTATCTCCTGTTCTGCTTGCATGACTTTTCCTTCCCCCTCCGGGGTACAAAATGCCAGACGGGGCTCATCACGGTGTTGTAAACTTCTTGGGCGAAGTTAAACATCCCTACGAAGCCTTCGAGAGCCTCCTTGCGCTCGTGGTTATGGTCACAGAACCCTACACCGAGTTTGTAGGCGATGGGCCTTTCTTTCACCCCACCTACAAATATATCTACCTCTTTTTCCTTGAGAAATGAGGAAAGCTCCAGGGGATTGGAGTCGTCCACAATAATGGTTCCCTCGTCCGTGATCTCCTGAAGTTCTTCGTAGTCCTCTTTCGTGCCAGTCTGAGACCCGACCATGACCACCTTCATGCCAAGAAGCCGAAAGGCCTTTACCAGAGAGAATGCCTTGAAGGCCCCCCCTACGTAGATGGCAGCCTTCTTTCCGGAAAGTGCCTGGCGAAATTCCTGCAATTTTGGGGAAAGTACCGATAGCTCTTCTCTTACGAGCTCCTGGGTACGGGTCATGATTTGCGGGTCTTTATTTTGGAAGAACCGGGCCACGGCGTATAGTGAATCGGCCATGTCTTCCACTCCGAAATAGGATACCCGGATGAAGGGCGTGCCGTAGGCCTCCTTCATCATCTTCGCCAGATCCAAGGTCGCTCCGGAACACTGGACCACGTTCAAGGCGGCGCCATGAGCGCGCCGGATATCGTCTACCCGACCATCGCCTGTAATATTGGCGACAGTCTGGACTCCCATGCGCTCGAAGTAGTTCCTTATAATCCAAATTTCTCCGGCCAGATTGAAGTCGCCAAGAATATTGATGCTAACAGGTGATACGTTCGCGGTATTACCGGTCCCGACCAATTGGAACAGGGCCTTGCAGGCCGCGTTATAACCTTCCCGTTTGTTCCCTTTAAAACCTTCCGACTGCACGGGGATGACCGGAATGCCTTTCTCTTTGCTCACCCGTTTGCAGACAGCCGCAAGGTCATCCCCGATAATCCCCACTATGCATGTGGAATAGACAAAGGCCGCCTGGGGGTGATGGCGGTTGATCAGTTCCAGCAACGCCATGCGGAGTTTTTCCTCTCCGCCGAAAATGACATCCTTTTCCTGAAGGTCTGTCGAGAAGCTGAGCCGGTGCAGTTCAGGCCCGGAAGAAAGGGCTCCTCTAATGTCCCAGGTGTAGACAGCGCAGCCGATCGGCCCATGCACCAGGTGGAGTGCGTCCGCTATCGGATAAAGCACCACCCGTGACCCGCAAAAGACGCATGCCCTCTGGCTTACCGCCCCGGCCAGGCTGTCGCGGTTGCATGACATATGAAAAGGCTCTTCGCCCTTGCGATAAATCTGGCCTTTTCGTTCTTCGAAAATAACCTGCGGTTTTGTCGCCGGCATAATTTGCTCCTGAGTGTTTTAGTACATCCGGTATTCCGCACACTGTTCCCCTTTTTCAAGGGCATCCAGTATCTCATCTACAATCTCCTCGCTATCTACACTCTTGTACCAATAGCCCTGAGGGTAAATTATAAGGATGGGTCCTTCATCGCAGAGTTTCAGACAGCCGGTGGTTGAAACCATGGCATCCAGCCCGCGATCGGTAATTTCTTCCTCTATGTACGAAACAAGATTCAAGGTGCCTTTCTTAATGCACTTGCCTTTGGCTTCCGTACCGCGGAAACTGCTGCATACAAAGATGTGGTGCTCCGGTTTAGCCATTTTAACTTCTCCTCAATCCCATCCGCAGATTACGCTGATTCTCGCAGATTATTATTAAAGAACAATTCCATGTAATCCGTGTAACCTGCGGATTCTCAATTCGATGATCCCGTAATCTTTTCTTTACATGACGAGTTCGAAGCGCTCTTCGGGGTCGTCACGATCCTGCCGCTCGAGCAGCGTATTGATTATGTTCATCAACAAGTAGATCCCTCCGCGATATCCTACAGTCGGGAAATAGCTGTGCCCAACCCGGTCCATAATCGGAAAACCGAAGCGGACCAGGGGAATATCTTCCGCCCGGGCGATATATTTCCCGTAAGTGTTCCCGATGATCAGGTCCACAGGGTCATTTTTTATAAGCTGGTGCAGGTAGAACAGGTCATTATTCGCCTTGACCACAGCATCAGGAGTGCAGTCTTTGACCATGGCCGTGACTCTTTTTTCAAAACGTATACCCCGTGTTCCGGTAATCACATATTTGGGGCGCATGCCGGCGCCTTTGAGGAACTCGGTCAGAGCAATCAGCTGGTCGGGGTCGCCGAAAAGAGCAACCTTCTTCCCATAGAGGTAATGCTGGTAGTCGATAATGATATCCACCAGCCGACCTCGGTCGTGCATCATTTCATCTGTGGGTTTCTTTCCGGTTGCATCCATGAGCGCCTGCACCAGTCGATCAGTCGCCGAAACCCCTATCGGGAGATCAAGGACTTTAAACGGCACGCTGTGCTTGTGCTCCAGCAGTGTCGCTGCCTGCTGGGAGGCAAAAGAACCAAGCGCCAGGGTGACTTCACTCCGTCCGATACCCATAAGGTCCGAAACAGGGGTACCTCCCTTGGGAAATAACTTATATTCACCCGTCTGGGGAGTGTCCAGGACGTCCGAGGTGTCCGGGAATACAATTCCGTTTATACCCATTTCCTTCAGTATGCGTTTGATCTCGCGCATGTCCGACGGCTCAACATAGCCGGGAATCACATTGACTTGGCCGGCTGTGGCATCGCCCTTTTGAGGGAAATAGTTGACCATCCCCGCCACCATATTGGAAAAACCGGTGACATGCGAGCCGACATAGCTTGGTGTATTGGTATGAATGACCCATTTGCCCTGAGGGATAATCCCGTCCTCTGCCGACTTCTTGACGATAGTCGGGATATCATCGCCGATCGTCTCCGAAAGACAGGTGGTATGGACCGCCACGACATCCGGTTTATAGACTGTAAAAATGGTCTTCAACGCCTGCCTCAGGTTCGGCGCGCCCCCAAATACCGAGGCCCCTTCCGTAAACGAGCTGGTAGAAGCCATAACTGGCTCTTTATAGTGCCGGGTCAGATGGCTGCGATGGTAGGAGCAGCAACCCTGACAGCCATGGCTGTGAGGAAGGCAACCGTGTATGCCCAGTGCCGCATACATGGCGCCTATAGGTTGGCAAGTCTTGGCCGGGTTGATGCGCAAGGCCTTTCTTTCGATCAATTCCTTTGGCGTATGGTTTAACATGAACTTTTCTCCTGTTACATTAGTTGCGGGTTTCGGGTTGCGGGTCGGTCCGATTCCTATTTTTTCCCCAGCTCAGCCGTTAGAGTGGGCCCGGTTTCCCATGGGGCCTTTAGGAGTTTCCAGGCCGGATTGTTGATCATCATGTCTATCTCGCGCGCGAAGTTTACCGCACCCCGAAAGCCGGCGTAGGGTCCGCTGTAATCGTAGTTATGGAGCTGTTTGGAAGGCACACCGAACTTCTCTATCACGTATTTGTCCTTTATGCCCGAGCAGACGATATCCGGTTTGAGGCGTTTAATAAGCATTTCCATTTCAATATGGCTGATATCATCTATGGCCAGAGTACCTGATCCCATGTCCGGCCACATTCCATCGTAACTATCAACTACGCCTTCCGCTTTAAGCCCTTCCAGAGCCTCATTATCTTTCCTGGGCCGGTACCGTTCAGGATCGGGCTCTATGTGAAGCTCTTCGATATTTCTGCTGTCGGCATCGACCGTTAACGTTGGAAGGACCTTTCTGCCCTCATAGTCGTCCCGATGAGCAAATTCATGCCCGGCGATGGAAGGCTCCATTCCCAGATCACGGAACAGGTCCTGATAGTGGTGCGCCCGTGAACCGCCTACAAACAGGGCCGCAGTCTTTCCTTTCAGCCGTTCGCGATAAGGGTTTATCCCTGCCTCGGCCTCTGCGATTTCTTCGGCGATAACCTTCTCCACACGGTCGGAGAACGCGGGTTGATCGAGAAACTTTGCAATTTTCCGCAAGGATTTGGCCATGGCTTTTATCCCGATGAAATTGACCTTAATCCAGGGTATCCCGAACCTTTTCTCCATCATGTCGGCCATGTAGTTTATGGAGCGGTGGCACATTACCAGGTTCAGGTCGGCCATGTGAGACATGCGCATTTCGTCTATAGAGCCATTGCCGCTGAAGGTTGACAGCGCCTTTATGCCGCATTTGTCGAAAACGCGTTCTATTTCCCAGGCATCGCCCCCGATGTTGTATTCGCCGAGGATGTTGACCGTAAACCCGTCCTGCGGGACGTCATCGCGCCCGACCACTTGCTTAAACAGATTATTGTTGGCGATATGATGGCCGGCTGATTGGGTCACCCCTTTGTAGCCCTCGCAGTTGAAAGCCAGCACAGATATGCCGAGTTTGGCGCTCATCTCGCGGGCCACGGTCTGGATGTCATCGCCGATGAGTCCCACCGGGCAGGTAGCATGAATACTGATAGCCTTGGGTTTAAGTATCTTGTAAGCCTCTTCCACGGCCGTCCGGAGCTTCTTCTCGCCGCCGAAGATGATGTCTTCCTCCTGCATATCCGTGGAAAAGCAGTACGTGAGAAAGTTATGGCCGTTCTCCCGGGGCCTAAAAAAGTTGCGTCGGGTGAGCCAGGAATAAAAGCCGCAGCCGATGGGGCCATGAGTGATATGAACCATGTCTCCGATAGGGCCAATGACTACCCCCTTGCACCCGGCATAACAGCAGCCGCGCTGGGTGATGATCCCGGGTACCGTGCGCACGTTGGCCTCTATCTGCTGCTCCTCGGACGGTTCCCGGACTATGATGTGTTTCCGTCGTTTTTTGGCTACCTTGGCTGGGTATAGGCCGATCACCTTTTCTACAAATTCATCAAGATCTACGGCCGGAACCGATTTTAATCTAGGCATTATGGACTTCCTCCTTATCCGGTCATTTCGTCGATAGCTTTTGCACCAGTTTCTCCCGTTCGAACCCGGACCACATCGTCTATAGGCATGACAAAAATTTTTCCATCGCCGGGGTTGCCGGTTTTATTGACTTTTATGATGGTTTGAATCACGTCTGGGACTGTTTCATCCGGGACTATCAGGCTTATAATTCTCTTGGGTATGAGTCGTCCACCCTGAGAGAGGGTGGAAAGTACCTCTACACTGTCAGAAGGATTTTCATTCATAGCTTGCAAGATTTCGAAGTTTACCGGACGTCTCCCGCGTCCCAACCCCTTGATAGCCGTGAATGCGGGGAAACCGGCGTCCACCAGGGCCTGTTTTGTGGGGTTGATCTTATTTATCCTGATAATGGCCATGACTTCTTTCATTGTTCTTGCCTCCTCAAGCCTCTTTTATACCGGTACTGACGGTGTATACTTCCTGCACAGGGGAGACAAAAATCTTCCCATCTCCAAATGCGCCGCTCTCCCCTGTACGGGCGCTGTCCAGGATAGCCCGCAGGACGAATTCCTCATCTGCATCCGGGACCACGACCATGAGCATATCCTTGGGGAGTTCATCGTATACCACCTGCCCCACCTTAAGACCTCGTTGTTTCCCTCGACCTGCGACCTCAATCTTGGTTACGGCCGGATATCCGGCGTCAAGGAGGGATTTCATTACCTCGGCACTCTTTTCAGGCCTCACAATAGCGCGCACCATAATCATCTTCGTTTTCTCC
>QYQD01000122.1 GCA_007280345.1 Deltaproteobacteria bacterium
CTGGGTACGCGCCACCGGGCTGCAGTTGGCCTGACCGAGCATACCGATGCGGTGGTAGTAGTGGTCTCGGAAGAGACCGGGACTATTTCTGTGGCTATTGACAGCAAAATAACACGCGATCTCGACGCTGCGACCTTAAGAAATATGCTTCAGGGTATCTGGAGTGAGGCAAAGGATGGCAGGCAGTGGTGGAAAAAACTCATGGGTATAAAGATTAAAAAATGAAGGCCGGTAAGACACAGAGATTCTGGAGAAAGAATATCGGGCTTAAGCTCTTAGCCCTGGCGTTTGCCCTGTTTTTGTGGTTCTTTGTGGTTGGAGAGGAAAAGGCCGAGGTAAGTCTTAGTGTCCCCCTGGAATTGGTTAACATGCCCGATGATTTGGTTATCAGCAATGAGTTTAACGGCGCGATTGATGTGCGTGTCTATGGGCCGCGTAGTCTGGTGCGTGAACTGGTCACCCGGCGTTTTAGCCATGTGGTGGATTTGGCTAAGGCCACACCGGGAAAGATGACATTGCATATTACTCCCAAAGGTATCAATCTCCCGAGAGAGGTCCAGGTAACACGTATTCATCCTTCTCAGGTGACTTTGGTCCTGGAGCCGCTGGCCCGGCGGGAAGCGCCGGTTGAGGCCGTATTAAAGGGTGCAATACCTGCTGATTATGAACTAAAGGGAGTGGGACTTAAACCGGCTAAAGTAGTTTTGTCCGGTGCGGCCAGGGAAGTGGCTAAGGTAAAAAAGGTTTTGACCCAGCCCATTGATATTTCAGGACTTAGTGTAAGTACGAAAACTGTAGTAGGTCTCGACCTGCGCATGTATCATCTGAGGGTAGTGGGTGAACCGCAGGTGACTGCCTATATACAGGTTGAGGAAAAGGTTATACGGAAGAGCCTGGTTATACCTGTGGAGGGTGTGGGGACGGCCTATGGGTATAAGATTGACCCCCGTAATATAGAAGTATCAATGCAGGGACCGGTGAGTGTGCTGCGAAATGCGGCCCGGAAACAGGATATCCGTGCTGTGGTGCAATTGGGGGGGCTGCGTCCCGGCACGTATTTGAGGCGGCCTGTCATTGAAGCCCCGTCAGGTGTAGAGATAGAGAAGGCTGAGCCGAAATCGGTCAGGGTAATTATTTTGAAGAAGTAACGGGTGATATATGCGTAAACTCTTTGGTACAGACGGCGTGCGCGGTGTAGCCAATATTTACCCCATGACCACGGAAATAGCCATGCAATTGGGACGCGGCGCGGCCTATGTATTTAAAGACAAAAACCGGCGACACCGGATAGTTATAGGAAAGGACACGCGGCTTTCGGGTTATATGATTGAGAATGCCATTGCCGCCGGTATATGTTCCATGGGGGTGGATGTGCTCCTGGTCGGTCCGCTCCCAACCCCCGGCATAGCCTTTCTTACCAAGAATATGCGCGCTGACGCCGGGGTCGTTATCTCGGCCTCTCATAATCCATTTCAGGATAACGGAATAAAATTTTTTGCCGGCAGCGGGTTTAAGCTTCCAGATTCCACGGAACAAAAAATCGAAGACCTTATTTTTTCCAAAGAAATTGACTCCTTGAGGCCTACGGCAGATGAGGTGGGTAAGGCATTCCGCATCGATGATGCCAATGGGCGTTATATCGTCTTTCTCAAGAACACGTTTTCTTCAGCTTATAGCCTGGATGGCCTGCGGATCGTACTTGATTGCGCCCATGGGGCGGCGTATAAAGTGGCTCCAATCGTCTTTGGCGAGCTTGGCGCCGACCTGACCCTGATCGGAGTTAACCCGGATGGGACGAATATCAACCGTGGTTGCGGGGCCCTCGACACAAAGTTGGCACAAAATAGCGTCCGGGAACAGGGCGCTCACCTGGGGATCGCCCTCGACGGAGACGCAGACCGCGTTATCTTTGTGGATGAAAAAGGGAATAAGGTTGACGGAGACCATATCATGGCCATCTGTGCCTCTATGATGGCCAAGGAGAAGAAATTACGCAAAAAGACCTTAGTTACCACGGTCATGAGTAACATGGGGCTCGAGGTGTGCATGAGGAATATGGGGGTCAACCTTGTCCGTACCCAGGTTGGTGACCGTTATGTGGTGGAAGAAATGGTCAGGGGTGGGTACAACCTTGGGGGCGAACAATCCGGACATCTGATTTTTCTCGACCATATCACTACCGGCGACGGCATATTAGCGGCGCTGCAGCTCCTGGAGATCATCTGTAAGACCGGCCGCCCCCTTTCCGATCTGGCGAAGATTATGGAATCATATCCCCAGAAGCTGATAAACATGCGGGTAAGTGTGAGAAAAAATCTGGATGAAATCAATGGCTTTAAGAAAAAGCTGGCCGCGGTAGAGCGTGAGCTTGGAGGGCGGGGACGGGTTCTGGTGCGTTTCTCCGGCACAGAGCCATTAGTCCGCGTGATGGTGGAGGGGGAAAGAGAGGATCAGATAGAGTCCCTGGCGCAGGAGCTGGCTTTATTTCTGGAAAAGGCCTTAAAATGAGTGTGCTCCTGGCGATAGATATAGGTAATACAAATATTGTATGCGGCCTTTTTAAAGGAGACCGTCTCCTTAGAGACTGGCGGTTGCATACAGACCCGAATGTGACTGCCGACGAGCTTTTTATCAGCTTTTCCCACCTTATATCCCGTGAGAACATAGCCATTTCTGAGATTAACGGCGCGGCCATTTCCTGTGTGGTCCCTTCCATGCTTTATGCAGTCGAGACCTTTTGTCAGGAATACTTGAAGGTTAAGCCGTTGGTAGTTGGGCCGGGGATTACGTCCCCAATAGAGATATGTATAGATAACCCGGCAGAATTAGGGGCTGACCGCCTGGTCAATGCCGTAGCGGCCTTTGCCAGGTATCCGGGGGGCGTGATTGTCGTGGATTTCGGCACCGCCACTACATTTGATTATATCTCGGGACGCGGGGAGTACCTGGGCGGGGCCATTGCGCCCGGTGTGATTATTTCCTGTGAAGCCCTATTTGCCAAGGCCGCCAGGCTGCCCCATGCCGCTATATTTGCCAGACCCCGGTCGGTTATGGCCAAGGATACGGTAGCGGCCATGAATGCCGGTATTGTCTATGGTTTTGCGGATATGGCCGATGGTATCGTTACCCGCATGAAAAGGGAGATTGGAAGCCCGGTTAAGGTAATGGCCACAGGAGGGCTGGCTTCTCTTATCGCCTCTGAATCCAGGACCATAAAGGTAGTCGAACCCCATCTTACCCTGGAAGGGCTGCGCCTCATCTATGAGCAGAACGTCTAGATATTCTGAAATAACCAGACCCAGGAGATTGGGCAAAGGCGACCGGATCGCCCTGGTGGCTACAGGCAGCCCCTTTGAGAAAGAGGATTTTGATAAGGGCGTACAACTTCTGGTCTCCCTGGGTTTTGAAGTCAAGCATCACCCCCTGTTATTCGAACGAAACGGTTATCTGGCCGGTTCTGATGAACATCGGGCCCGCCTCTTTACCGGGGCGCTTATAGATGATGAGGTTCAGGCCGTGCTCTGTGTACGCGGCGGCTATGGTACGCTGCGTATGTTGAGTCATATAGATGCCTCGCTATTCAAGACCCATCCTAAGATCATCCTGGGTTTTAGCGATGTCACCGCCCTCCTGAACTTTGCCTTTGACTCCGGCGGCCTGGTTACATTTCACGGGCCGATGTTAACCGGACTGCCCGGTCTTTCTGATGATGGGTTGCGTCGCTTCTTAGACCTCCTTACCAGAGAGTCGCCTCTGATTATAGCGCCTTCGCGCCGGGAGATTATTCAGAAGGGCCGGGCGCAGGGCCGGCTTATGGGAGGAAATCTTACTACCCTGGTTCACCTGATAGGCACGCCTTACGAGCCTTCCTGGGAGGGCCGCATCCTTTTTGTTGAAGAGTGCGGGGAAAAACTCTATCGCATTGATCGCCTTTTTACCCACCTTAAGCTCGCCGGGAGGCTTTCTAAGCTGGCCGGATTGGTTCTGGGGCAATTCACGGATGGAGTCGAGCCGGAAGAGGTGTGGGAATTTGCCTATCAGAACCTGCGGGACCTGGATATTCCGATTGTTGCAGGTTTCCCCTTTGGGCATGGTAAAGAAAATATGGCCGTGCCCATTGGCGCTATGTTTAAATTGGACGGATACGAAGGGGTACTGGAATTGGCTGAGCCCTGCATACAATAGGCCTGCATTAACAGCTAACATGCCTGTCTTTTCAAAAGTTGACATTCTTATGCATCAGGCCGTAGAAGAAGGCGCTTTCCCGGGTGCCGTGCTCCTTATATCGGCTGAGGATAAGGTCTTATCCCATAGCGCCTATGGGCATGCCTCCATTATTCCGTCCAGACAATTAATGACGACAAATACACTTTTTGACCTGGCCTCACTCACCAAACCCCTGGCCACCACTATGGCGATTATGACCCTGGTGGCCAATGGTGAGCTGAAGATCAATCAAGAAATAGGGGATATTCTGGGTCTTGGCCGGGATAATCCCAAGGCGGGGATTACCTTGAGACAGCTTCTTTCCCACTCCTCGGGTATGCCTGCCTATCAACCTTATTTTGAGCGGTTAAGGGCTTATCCCCCGGGGGAACGAAAAAAGATATTACGCCGGTGGCTTCTGGATGAACCCCTGGCTGCTGTCCCCGGGGAAGCGGCTCTTTACAGTGACCTGGGGTTCATGCTGCTCGAGTGGATAATGGAGAAGGCCTCCGGCCAGGGACTGGATGAGTTTGTCTCGGCTAACATTTACCAGCCGCTCGGCCTGGTTTTTACCGGGTTTCGGCCCCTTAATAGCCGCAGTTTACCTGATCCCGTGGTGATAGCGGCCACAGAGGAGTGCCCCTGGCGCAAAAGAGTTTTGTGCGGCGAGGTGCATGATGACAACGCCTATGCCGTGGGTGGGGTGTGCGGTCATGCCGGTCTGTTTGGCACGGCGGAGGAGTTATATGACCTGCTCAAGATGATATTAAAGGCCTATCAGGGAGAAACAGAGACGGGAATCTTTAGCCGCGAACTAATGTCGGTTTTCCTGGCGCGGCAGGGGTCGCCTCGTGGAACCACCTGGGCGCTGGGCTTTGATACCCCATCAGAAGAGGGTTCGAGCGCCGGGCGGCGTTTTTCCAGTAAAAGTGTCGGCCACCTTGGGTTTACCGGCGTGTCTTTCTGGATGGACCTAGAGAGAGAAATAATCATTTTCCTACTTACCAACCGTATCCACCCCAGCCGGGCCAATGAAAAAATAAAGGCCTTCCGGCCACTCATCCATGATGCTATTATGGAAGCCCTGATTTAAGGCTCAAGGCTTTTGTCCTTGACGGGACTGGTCTGCTTAAATATACTCCTCTCTGGTTTCGTTGGCATTTGTAGGCAGTGACTCCGGCAACTGAATTGCCTGCCGCGTCGCGTGGACTGGCGCAGGCAGGGTTCGTGGCAGCGCGGTTCTACGAGATTACGCCGGAGGCGGTACAGTAGGCGGCACGGGGGAATCAATGACGAAAAATTCAAAAAAGCCTGACAGCAACCTAGAAGTCCATTACGAAGCCGTCCTCAGGGACATCTCTCATCTGATTAATGCGGCCAGACGAGATCGGCGGCTCGTTCGGTCAATTGCATCATGACGGCCGCTTATTGGCTGATTGGACGGCGCATCGTGGAGTCTGAACAGAAGGGTGAGAAGCGCGCAGCGTATGGAGAGGAACTGCTCGAACGGCTGGCCGGGGATTTGAGCGCAAAATTTGGTCGCGGTTTTTCCTACCCGAATTTGAACAGGTTCCGCCAGTTCTACCTCACGTTTCCGCAGGAAGAGAAGCTCTCGACGCCGTTGATAGAATCTGGTCTGCCAATTCTCTCGACAGTGTTGAGAGAATTGGGTCAGCCCGTGCAGCCCTTTCTGGAGACGGCAATAAAGCGTTTCTCTTTGCCGTGGTCGGCCTATGTCCGGCTACTTTCGGTGAAGAACGAGAATGCCCGCCGCTTCTACGAGACCGAAGCTCTGCGCGGCGGCTGGTCGGTGCGGCAACTCGATCGGCAGATGCGATCGAACAATTGAGGATCCGCGGAGGATACGATGAGATACACTGACGAACAACTTGAAGCCCTTCTTGCCGATATCGAGTCGGACCTTGCCGAGCGCAAGGAGTCTTGGAAAGGTGACGCACCGGATACCGGACGGCAGGCAGTCTGCGCTTTTGCAAACGATTTACCAGACCACCGAAGACCGGGCGTTCTCTTTGTAGGAGCGCGGGACGATGGCGCCCCATCCAATTTGTCCATTACTGATGAATTGCTCCGGACGCTTTCCGACATCAGGACCGACGGCAACATTGGGCCACTGCCTTCAATCCTTGTCGAAAAACGCACGCTCAAGGGCGCCGAAATGGCGGTCGTTACCGTACAGCCCTCCGACGCGCCGCCGGTTAGGTACAAAGGAAGAATCTGGGTCCGCATCGGGCCGCGAAGGGCTGTGGCAACTCCGCAAGAGGAGAGGATTCTGAACGAAAAGCGTCGCTATCGTGACATTCCGTTCGATGTCCAGCCGCTGCCTTCGTGTAATTTGTCGGCTCTCAGTCGAATATTGTTCGAGCAGGAGTATTTGCCCAATGCTTTTGCTCCGGATGTTGTCGCGGCCAACGAGCGATCTTACGAACAAAGACTGGCTTCTTGTCGGATGGTCGCCTCCGTGGACGACCTTACGCCCACGATTCTCGGCGTCCTGGTCCTCGGAGTGTCACCACGAGATTGGATACCTGGTGCATACGTACAATTTCTTCGGATCGCCGGAACGCAGATAACGGATCCGATACAGGATGAGGCTTTTATCGAAGGCGCCCTGGAACAGGTTCTGCGCCGGATCGACGATAAAATCGATTCTCATAACCGCAGTGAAGTTGACATCAGATCATCAAACCGTGAAGTCAGGACGGCCCCATATCCGCGTGTGGCTCTTCAACAGTTGATTCGCAATGCTGTTATGCACCGTACCTACGAAAGCACGAACGCGCCGGTTCGCGTCTACTGGTTCGACGACCGTATCGAAATCATTAATCCGGGAGGACCGTTTGGTGTCGTCACGCGGGAGAACTTCGGTCAACCCGGCATCACGGATTACCGCAATCCTAATCTGGCTGACGCCATGAAGGTTTTGGGGTTCGTGCAGAGATTCGGTATAGGCATCCAAACAGCAAGAGCGGAACTGAAGAGAAACGGCAATCCGGATCTCGAATTTCAAGTCGAACCTACGAACGTGCTCGCCACGGTCAGGAGGCGCCCATGAGTGTTCCAGTATTAACCTTTTTCAACAACAAAGGCGGTGTCGGAAAAACCTCCCTCGTTTATCACTTGTCGTCGATGTTTTCCGAACTCGGCCTCAAGGTCGTCGCGGTGGATCTCGATGCGCAGGCTAACCTGACGGCTGCCTATCTCGACGAAGACAAACTTGAAAACCTGTGGGAGCAACAGTCCGGCCCCACGACGCTTTACCGGGCGATAGAACCGCTCACTCGAGTAGGGGATATAGAGGAACCTAGTCTAGTAGAAGTGGCGCCACAGCTCCATCTTGTCCCCGGAGATGTGGCGTTGGCGTCTTTCGAAGATACCCTGTCCGAAGCGTGGCCGGCCAGCATGGGAGACAACAATCTCTACCGGCCTTTCCGTATTCTTTCCTCTTTTTGGCAGATCGCACAGATGGCGGCCTCTCAAGTGGAAGCCGATATCATTCTGGTGGATGTCGGACCAAACCTCGGAGCCATAAACCGCTCGGTTCTGATTGCCTCCGATTATGTCGCAATTCCCCTCGGAGCCGATCTTTTTTCTTTGCAGGGTTTGAAGAACCTGGGCCCGACGCTTCGTTCGTGGCGTAACCTCTGGAAAAAACGGCTGGATAACTGGAAATCTCCCGCTTTTGAGCTTCCTCAGGGCAGGATGAACCCCCTTGGGTACATCCTGCAGCAGCATAGCGTGCGGCTCAGCCGCCCGGTCAAGGCATACGACAAGTGGGTCAACCGCATGCCGGCTGTTTACCACGACTCTGTGCTTCAAGATTCTACCATCGCCGTTACACCAGCGGAAGATGTCGAATGCCTCGCAACGTTGAAACACTATCGCAGCCTGATCCCGATGGGGCAGGAAACACGGAAACCCATTTTCAAACTTACACCCGCCGACGGCGCCATCGGAAGCCATGCACAGGCGGTTGTGGATGCCTACCGAGACTTCAAGCAGCTTGCGGAGAAGCTTCTTGAAAGAATGAAAACAACGAAATCCTCTCTGGGGACGCCATGACTGACGACCGCAGATTGACAGAAGACTTCTTGCCGATCCAGGCGATCAGCGCCGAGGCGTCGAGGGAGAAGTCCGTCCATAGGGGGCACAGTTGGATAATAAACTATCTTTGATTTGATGAGGCAGGAAGCTATGGTAAGGAAAAAGAAGGCCGATCCTAAACGCCCGATCGCGTCTTACGAGCACACCGACAAAAAACGGGTCAACAACCCGCCTGTCGGCTTGGTGACGCCCGGCACCGACCCGGACGCCGGGCAGCGGCAGACCTACGCCTACGATCCGCACCTGGACCCGCAACTGGTCTGGGCCGGCAAGGCCGAGCATACCAGCTTCGAAGTGCCGACCGTTTCCCTCCACGTCCACGAGCGCATTGACCCGCGCACCATCATCGAGGCGGTGCGCAAACGCAACGGCGGCGGAAAGGAGCAGGGCTGGCTCTTCGACATGATGGAAGAGAACCCGCCGCTGCGCGAGGCGGTGGAATTCTACAAACACGCCCACGGCTGGAGCAACCGGCTAGTGGCCGGCGACAGCCTGCTGGTGATGAACTCCCTGCTGGAAAAGGAGGGCATGGCGGGCAAGGTGCAGATGATCTTCAATGACCCGCCCTACGGCATCAAGTACGGCTCCAACTTCCAGCCGTTCGTGAACAAGCGCGACGTGAAGGATGGCAAGGACGAGGACCTGACCACCGAGCCAGAGCAGATCCGCGCGTTTCGCGACACGTGGGAACTGGGCATCCACTCTTACCTCACTTACCTGCGCGACCGCCTGCTGCTGGACCGCGAACTCCTCACCGAATCCGGCAGCGTCTTTGTGCAGATCAGCGATGAGAATGTCCACCACGTGCGCGAGTTGATGGATGAGGTGTTTGGGGTGGGGAATTTTGTAGCCATAATTCCCTTCAGGAAAAAGACTATGCCCCTCGGCGCCAAGTTTATAGAAAGCATGTACGACTATCTTCTGTGGTATGGCAAAGACAAGAAACTCACAAAGTACCATGCGTTGTATGAACCTCAATCTGTAGAAGGTGACTTTCATTGGGCATGGTATGAGTTGCCCGATGGAACGCGGATGAAAATGACCAAGGAGCAAGTGTCGGATCACTCCCTCGTTCCTGAAAAGACTCGGATATTCCGCCTTGTCTCGATGTGGCCAGCCTCATTCAGCGAAGCGGCAGTTTTTGATGTAGAGTACAAGGGCCAAATAGTCAGACCCCCAAAAGGACAGTGTTGGCCGACAAGCGAGCAGGGCATGCGGAACATAATTGAATCGGGTCGTGTTCATATGGAAGGGAATAACCTGCGTCGCAGCGTCTATCTTGACGAATATAGTCATACCAAAATAATTGGACTTTGGTCTGACACAACTGGAGCTAGGGACCAAAACTACGTTGTCGAGACGTCGCACAAAGTCATCCAACGCTGCCTCCTGATGACCACCGACCCCGGCGACCTGGTGTTCGACCCGACCTGCGGCTCTGGCACCACAGCTTACGTGGCCGAGCAGTGGGGGCGGCGCTGGATCACCTGCGACACGTCGCGCGTGGCCCTCACCCTGGCCAAACAGCGGCTGATGACCGCCGTCTACGACTATTACGATCTGGCCCATCCGAAGGAAGGCGTGGGCAGTGGCTTCAAGTACAAAACCGTGCCGCACATCACGCTCAAGTCCATCGCCAACAACGAGCCGCCCGCTACCGAAACCCTCTACGACCAGCCCTTGGTGGACCGAAAGAAACACCGCGTCAGCGGCCCGTTCACGGTCGAGGCCGTGCCCGCCCCGGCGGTCAAGGCGGTGGAGGAAATTTTAGAAAGCGCGCCGCAAACCGCCGACGCCTCCATCGCCCGCTTTGGCGAGACCCTGCGCCAGGGCGAGTGGCGCGACGAACTCCTGCGCACCGGCATTCGCGGTAAGGCTGGCCAGTCCATCCGCTTTGCCCGCTTGGAACCCCTGCCCGGCTGTCGCTGGCTGCACGCCGACGGCGAGACCCGCCCCAGCGCCGAGGGCGCAGATTCGGTGCGTGAGAAAGGTACCGCC
>QYQD01000217.1 GCA_007280345.1 Deltaproteobacteria bacterium
GGGTAAGGGGGGGACGACGCTTATTGATCTGTTCCACAAATGCAGCACGGTAAGAATTCTGGGCGTCGCTGATATCAAGGTTGACGCATCTGGAATGAAACTGGCTGAGGAGCTGGGCATACCAACAGATAGTGATTATAAGAAATTCTTAGATAAAGAAGGACTTAATAAAGTAATCAACGTTACAGGAAGCGAAAAAGTTAAAGAGGAATTACTTAGCCTTAAGCCTCCCAATGTCGAGCTGATAGGTGGTGATGGCACTAAACTAATGTGGAGTCTTATCGAGGAGCGTAAAAGAGCGGAAGAGGCTTTACAGAAAGCTTACGCACAAAATGAGCAACTGATTGCTTCGATCCCATCTATTATCATCGGCATAGATGGGAATAACCGGATTACCCAATGGAATATGGCAGCAGAGAGAACCTTTGGGATCGCAGCAACTGATGTGATTAGACAGCCATTTCAAGAATGCGGCGTCACGTGGGATCAGGGCAAGATACTGAATGGCATTCTAGAGTGCCGAAACAAGGGTCGGCAAAAACGTGTGGACGACGTTCCATTTAAGCATCCCGATGGGAAAGAGGGTTTTTTGGGTATCACCATAAGCCTGCTGAGCGGGGATAATAACTCAGGTGTCCTCATTTTAGGAGCAGATATCACCGAACGCAAGATTTTGCAGAGCCAACTTATACAGGCACAGAAGCTGGAGTCGATTGGTCAACTGGCGGCTGGTGTAGCCCACGAGATCAACAACCCGGTTGCATTTATAAACAGCAACTTAAGGACACTGGATGAATACCGGCGGGACCTGACCGAACTCATTGATAGCTATCTTCACCTTGAAGAACTGGCCGCCGGGAACCCGGCGTTATCAGATGACCGTGATGTAGCTGCCACCCTTGAGGCCATTCGCACCCTGAAGGAGAGGATAGATCTGGGGTTTATCCTCGAGGACTTTGATAAGATCATCAGCGAATCCCGGGAAGGGACGGAGCGGGTAAAGAAGATTGTGCAGGATCTAAAGGATTTCTCGCACGTGGATCAGGCAGAGCTCAAATACACCGATCTTAATAAAGGATTAGACAGCACTTTAAATATCGTCTGGAATGAGATCAAGTACAAGGCCACGGTGACCAAGGACTATGGTGACATACCGGAGGTCTATTGCTATCCGCAACAGGTCAACCAGGTCTTCATGAATATCCTGGTCAATGCGGCCCAGGCTATTGAGGATAAAGGTGAGATAGGGATAAGCACGCGGTCTTTAGACGGTGATAAACCGATGGTGGAGGTCCGGATAAGCGATACCGGAAAGGGCATCCCCCCAGAGAACCTGCGCAAAATATTTGATCCCTTCTTTACCACGAAGCCTGTGGGTAAAGGGACCGGCCTCGGCCTGAATGTGAGTTATAACATCGTCAAAAAACACCAGGGTGAGATTAATGTGGAGAGCGAGGTAGGCAAGGGGACGACCTTTATCATTACGCTGCCGGTGGAAGGACCAAAGGAAGCATAATAAAAATTCTAAGCACGTCCGCCAAAGGCCGATCCCGCACAGGGCGGACGAGGACGCCGCCTCTGGCGGAAAATACGAAACAAATTCAAATGTCCAAAACAGAAAACCCGAAACAGTATGATTTAGAAGATCGCATTATCATTTCAGTAGGACAGCCGATGAGCCCAGTAGGACAGGCAATGAGCCCAGTAGGACAGGCAATGAGCCCAGTAGGACAGGCGTCTCGCCTGTCAGAAAAGTCCTGGAGACGCCGTCTTCCACATTTTCAGCTTTCATCGGGTTATTACTTTATCACATTCTCTACCCATAACAGGCAAACTTTGCTCCCATCACAAAAAGATTCCATTTTTAATGCCATTCACTTCTTAAACCAAAAAAGATACGAGCTTCTGGCTGTTGTAGTAATGGATGACCATGTTCATATGGTGTTAAACCCTTTGGATACACTGTCCAAGATAATGCACAGTATAAAGAGCTTTACTGCCCATCAAATCAATAAGGCATCAAACAGGAGAGGCAAATTATGGCAAGATGAAAACCTTGATAGATATATAAGAGATCAGGAGGAATTATTACAAAAGCTTAACTATATTGCCAACAACCCTATTAAGGCAAATTTAGCAGCGAAATATGGGGACTACAGATGGCTATATATAAAAGGGTGGATAAACGATAATGTGGAAACAGGCGAGACGCCTGTCCTACTGGTATCATGAGCGATTAATGAGTAGGACAGCAAGCACGACCACCACAGCTCAGCCACCGCCAGAATAACTGGTATCAAAATGAGCGATTAATGAGTAGGACAGCCGTCCCGCCTGTCCTACCACGAATGGTGATTTTGTAATCAGTAGGACAGGCGATGAGCCCAGTAGGACAGGCGATGAGCCCAGTAGGACAGGCGTCTCGCCTGTCAAGAGGGTATTTACAGATGAAAATATTGGGGTAACCCTGGAAAAGATATGGCTGAATTTGATCCTCACAATAAGCGCATTATCGCAAAAATAGTTTATTATGGCCCGTCCCTGAGTGGCAAGACCACCAACCTCATGGCCCTTTATGATGAACTGTCGCCGGTAGGGCGTGGCGACTTGATGATGCTTAATACCCAGGGCGATCGAACGATTTTCTTTGATCTCCTGCCGGTGCTGGTCGAGATAGGCGGTGGACTCAAACTAAAGCTCAAGCTCTTTACCGTACCCGGACAGGTAATACATGACGCTACCCGTAAGGCCGTCTTATCCCGTGCGGATGGAGTAGCCTTCATCGCTGACTCTCAGCGTAATCAGGCCCTGAATAATTATGAGAGCTTCATGAATCTGGAAAAAAATGCCTGCCGGGTGGGCCTGGACTTTGACAATCTGCCTCTGGTTATCCAGTTTAACAAGAGGGACCTTAAAGATATTCTCTCCAAAGAGGAGATCGAAGCCCGCTGGAAAGGAAACGGCCTTCCCGTGTATTTCGCTTCCGCCCTCTATAAACGTGGCACAAAAGAGACCTTCTTTGGTCTTTTAAGGCTGACCCTTCGTTCCCTGGATAGACAGTTTGGTCTGAAAGAGCGCTATGGCTATGAGGAGGAAAAGGTTATGAAACGCATTGTCGATAGTGAGGGAGATGGTTGAGTGGTGGAGTGGGATAGAGAGCGAAAGTTTTCAGAATTAATAGATGAAAAGACCCGGGATTTTTTCCGGGATGTGGTGGAAGAAGCCTGTTTTTCCCCCTGGTCGCTATGGGAGAAAGAGGGATTAATCCTGTCCGCAAAAAGAATGGAGGCCGGTTACCCGGAGACCGTGCTTGGGCTCAGGATGGCCGAATGGTTTCAGTTGACGGATGGCGGTGAGCAGCCTGATCATTTTGAGACAGAACGTGGCCTCTGTCTGGCTTTCCCGGTGCGGTATGATTTCGATATAGCAGGTGTCCTGGTCATTGGTCCGGTGGCAGAGAAAAATGACTTGTCTCAGGCGCGAGCCACGGGAAAACTGCTGGCCGGCCTGACCGAACTGGTATTGTGGACTAATCTGAAACAGTCCCTCATGATTGACGCTCAGAGTCAGATTATGGCCTTTAACTACGAGGAGATAGTACAGAAAAACAAAGAGCTGGAAGAGAGCGAGGGACGCTACCGGGAACTGGCGGAAAGCCTGGAGATAAAGGTTAAAGAAAAGACAGCCGAGCTGCAAAAGGCTTATGTACGGCTGCTCCAGGCGGACAAGATAGCCTCCATCGGCCAGTTGGCAGCCGGCGTGGCCCATGAAATCAATAACCCCCTGGCTTTTATTAAGAGCAATATTAACTCTTCCTTCCAGATGGTCGGTGAGCTCATGGACAAAATTAAGACCTGCCGGGCCGTAAGCGCCGAGTTGAGGGACGTTTCTGATCCCCGCCTTCAGCCCTTAAAAGAGATTTTTGCAGACCGGTCCGGCCAGGACTTAGATTACCTGTTGAAAGATCTCGAGAGCTTGGTAACCGAGACCTTGGAAGGGGTAGCCAGGGTACAGAAGATCGTCGCGGATCTGAAAGAGTTTTCACACATCGATGACGGCGAGGTAAGTCTCCTGGATGTGCACAGGTCCTTAGACACGACGCTCAGCGTCCTGCGGCACGAACTGCGGCCGGGCATCAAGATCGTCCGCCGTTACGTGCATAACCTGCCACCAGTCAAGTGCCGTCCTCATCAGATTGGGCAGGTTCTTATGAACGTCCTCCTCAACGCCATACAGGCTATTGATGATGAGGGGGAGATAATGATCCGTACCTCTTTGGCTGATGGGATGGTAAAGATAGAAATAGGTGACACCGGCCGGGGTATTCCCCCGGAGAACCTGCCTCGCATCTTTGAACCCTTTTTTACCACCAAGCCGGTGGGCCGGGGTACCGGGACCGGGCTAAGTGTATGTTATGAGGCCGTCAAGGCCCATGGGGGGACGATTGAGGCCGCAAGCGAAGCAGGCAAAGGGACGGTAATAACTATAATGTTACCGGCAGATGCCTGTTAGTGGAGGAAACGTAACTACTCAGGTTCAAAGTTCCAAGGTTCACGCCTGCCCTGGCGCGACTTGCTGTACGTTCCTGGCACAATCGCACTGAATGCTACGCCAGGAGTTTCTACACAATGGGACAGGGAAGCCAGGTTTGGGCCAGGGGTTCAAGGTTAGAGTATGAAAAGCGCAAAGTAGCCAACTGTGAACCGTGAACCTGACAACCTGAGTAATTACTTAGTACTGTAATTCATAATTACGGTGACGTATTCTTGATTCGTCTAGGTCCCTGATGCAGACGGGCGAGACGCCCGTCCTACGGGGCTTATAGCTATGCCCAGTACCAGTAGGACAGCCGTCTCGGCTGTCCAAATATGTGACCATATTTAAGACATAGAGCACTTAGGATTTAGAATTTGTTGATAATCGTGGGTGAGGGTTAAGAGTGTCTAAATTTGCCGCGCTATTCCTGGGGGAAACACCGGGATCGGGAGAGAACCAGTCCTCGAAAGAGGAGTCAAATTCCTATACTATACTCTTTGTCGATGACGAGGACAACGTGCTTTCCGCCCTTCGCCGGGTGTTCCGCCGGGAAAACTATAAGGCGCTGACCGCCAAGGGCGGTATCGAAGCCCTCAATATCCTCGCCCAGGAACCGGTTCAGGTGGTAGTCTCTGATTTCAAAATGCCAGAGATGGATGGGGCCGCCTTCCTGCGTGCCGTGAAGGATAAATATCCGCAGACCATCCGCATCATGCTAACCGGCTACGCCGACGTGGGTGCGATAATGGGGGCGGTTAATGAGGGAGCGGTCTACAAGTTCATTACCAAGCCGTGGAATGATGACGACCTGAGGCTGACTGTCAGCCTGGCCCTGGAACAATATGATCTCATTAAAGAAAATAAGGCCCTTAAGGAAAAACAGCGGCAGGCGGAACAGAAACTAAAAAGTCTCAGTCGATTAACCTCCGCAGGACAAAGCAACCTGGGTAAAATGCTCGTGCGCCGGGGCGCGCTGACCAACGATCAACTGGGCAAGGCGGAAGAGTTCCAGAGGCGAACCAAAGAGACCCTGCCCAGTGTGTTAATTAAGCTGGATTATGTAGATGAATCTACCATATTCGGCATCATTAAAAAGGAATTAAATATAGATGTGGTCAGCCTGGCGGAATTTAATATCAGTGATACTTTGTTTGAGCTCATGCCGGAGAGTTATTGCCGGCAAAATTATGTCCTGCCCCTGCGCCTGGAGGACAAAAAGCTTACTCTGGCCATGGCCGACCCCACTGATTTTTACAGAGTGGACGATCTGCGTTTCGCCAGCGGCTTAAACATCATCCCCGTACTGGCGCGCGCCGGTGAGATTATAGCCCGGCTGGATCAGCTTACGTCTAAAGACGTGACAACTGTAAAGGCGGTTGAAGAATTTGACCCTTATGAAAACATCGAGGTTATAGAGGAGGACGATGAGTGTGATATAAAGGAACTTCTCTCTTCGGCCGAGACCCCGCCGGCTATCCGGCTGGTAAATGCTATCATTTCAGAATCCATCTCGATGGGCGCGAGCGATATCCACATCGAGCCCAAATCAGAGTATAGCCGGGTGCGCTTCCGGGTAGACGGACTGCTTATTGATAAGATTCATCTACCGTCAAGTTTGCATGCACCCACGGTTTCTCGTATTAAGGTCATGGCCGGAATGGATATATCTGAACGCCGGAAACCGCAGGATGGAAGGGTTACGGTAAAAACGGCCCGCAAGATAGTAGATCTCCGGGTATCTTCCTTACCCACAATAAGTGGAGAAAAGGTGGTATTGCGGCTCCTGGATCGTAACGCCAGTGTAAAGCATATTACCGATCTGGGGATCGATCAGGAACCTCTGGTCAGATTGAACCGAATAACTAAAAGGACCCATGGGCTTCTCCTGGTGGTCGGGCCTACCAGCAGCGGCAAGACCACCACCCTCTATGCCATCCTGCGTGAGAATGCCACCATAACCAAGAACTTTGTCACTATCGAGGACCCCGTAGAATACTTCATGGAAACGGCAGAGCAGGTACACGTCCGCGATCGTATCGGGCTTAATTTTGCCAGTGTGCTGCGCTCCATTTTGAGACAGGATCCCGACGTTATCATGCTCGGTGAGATTCGCGACCTGGAGACGGCAGGGGTAACCTTTCATGCGGCCATGACCGGTCATCTGGTCTTAAGCACCATCCATGCCAATGACACCATCAGCAGCATTATCCGGCTCAGGGACATGGGGATACAATCACACGTTATTGCGGCCGGACTCATAGGTATCATCAGCCAGCGCTTACTCCGCCTCATATGTGAACATTGCCGGGAGGAATACACCCCCTCGCAAGAGTTACGGGCAGCCCTGGGCCTGCGAGATCAAACCCTGGTGCCACGGTTTTTTAAAGGCCGTGGCTGCAGCCACTGCCATAATACCGGATACTCCGGCCGGGTGGGGATATTTGAGATACTGGAGGTTAATGACGAATTAAGGGAGTTAATTCACAATGGCGCAAACAACTTCGAGATATTGCATGCGGCCCGGGCATCGGGGATGCAACTGCTCTTAGAAGATGGCTATCGTAAACTAAGATCAGGTGAAACCACGTGCGAAGAATTGTTGAGAGTGCTGGGGCCGGTAAATGAAGCATTTTGTCCTCATTGCCACAGGCCGATAAAGGAAGGCTTTATCAGTTGCCCCTTTTGTGGAGAGACCATCAGGCGAAAGTGCCCGGGTTGTGGGCGGATAATGGAGGCGGAGTGGCTAAGATGCCCATTCTGTGGAGGGAATATTACGGATAAGGTAATAAAGGACGGTTGACATGGAGAACAACACCATACTCATCGTAGATGACGAGGCCAATATCTTGCGAGCATTAAGACGCGTCTTCCGCCGCGAGTCTTACCGGGTGCTTACGGCCTCCAGCGGCGCGGAGGGGCTCGAAATCCTGCAGAAAGAGCATATTGACCTCATCATATCCGACCAGAGGATGCCGGAGATGTCCGGGGTACAGTTTCTGGCCAGGGCCAAGGAATTATATCCAGGGACGATTCGTATTATCCTGAGTGGATACACAGACGTCGATTCCATTACCGAGGCCATCAATGTTGGCAATGTTTATAAGTTCATTTTGAAGCCATGGGAAGATGCGGCGCTCAAAACCACTATCAGAGAATCCTTTGAGGTAGCCCGCTTGCAGAGAGAAAACCGTGAATTGACTGAGACTATCAAGAAACAAAATGAAGAACTCAGATACCTGAATAAGAACCTGGAAAAGGAAGTCGGGGACAGGACCGCCGAGATCAAGTTGCAGAATGAGGCCCTGAAACTGGCACGGGACATCCTGGAAAGTCTGCCGGTAGCAGTAGTCGGTGCAGATGACGAGGAATCCATAGTTATGGTCAACAGCCAGACCCGGCGTTATTTCGAGAAGGAAGGTCAGATGCTCCTCGGTTCCAGGTTGCAAAGTTATTTCGGCAAAGACTTGCTGGAGCTTATTACCAATGCCTTAAATACCGAAAAGCAGATAGAAGGGCAATATGAGCATACTGACGGCGGCGGTTTTAACGTGTACTGTACCCCGCTTTCAAAGGGCAACTTTGAAACACCCCGCCGGGGGGTAGTGATTTCATTTTTGAGTCGGCCACAAAGTCACTAAGAAATGGTTGAGCGGTTAAGTGGTTGAGTAGTTGAGTGGTTGAAATGAAAGGATTCACGGTGGAAGACACAACCAGGACCATCCTGCTGGTAGATGATGAAGAAAATATCCTTTCTTCCCTGCAACGCCTTTTACGGCGGGAAAATTATAATGTTATAACGAACGCCAGTCCTGAGAAGGCTCTTGAGATCCTAAAACACGAACCTGTCTCTCTCATCATATCTGACCAGAGAATGCCGGAGATGGATGGGACTGAATTTCTAGAAAAGGCCGGAGAGATCCAGCCAGAGGCCATACGCATTATATTGACCGGATATGCGGACATTAGCGCGGCCATGGCCGCCATAAACCAGGGGCAGGTTTACCGTTTTGTAACCAAGCCCTGGAACGACCTCGACCTTAAGGCCACTATCGGGCAGGCTATCGACTTTTATAATTTACGCCAGGAAAACCAGAGGCTTTTTGACCTGACGGTCCGGCAGAATGCCGAGCTTAAAGATCTCAATGAGAACCTGGAAAAGAAGGTTGAAGAACGCACTCAAGAGATAAAGCGCCTCTATAAAGAACTTCAATCGAGCTATTTCAAGACCATTCGCATCTTCACGGATCTTATGCAGATGTATGACCCTGCCCTGGGGGGCCATGTCAAAAGGGTAGCCGTCCTTTCCAGACTCTTAGCTGAAAAATGTGATTTACAGGGAGAGGAATTGGATGTTGTAGAGGCTGCGGGCTCCCTCCATGACGTAGGCCTGATCGGTATCCCGCGAGAGATAATCAGAAAGAAGGGCTCGGAGAGGACTGCGGCGGAAGAGGCCCTTTACAGACAGCATCCGAACTTAGGTTATACGATACTTAATTTGGCGCCCAAATTGGATCAGGTCAGTATATTAGTCAAATCACATCACGAGTGGTTTGATGGCGCCGGGTATCCGGACAGGCTGAAGAAAGAAGAGATTCCTCTCGGGGCGCGTATCATAGCCGTGGCCGATGGTTACGATCATCTCCTGGCCCGCGGGGGTATATCGAAAGAAGACGCTTTATTTTATTTACGCAAATTGGCCGGGAGCGCATTGGATCCGGTGGTAGTCTCCGTCGCCGTAAAAGTGTTGTCCACAATCAAGACGGCAGACAGGGCAGAGGTGGCAGTTACCCTTGCGGATCTGCAACCAGATATGGTTCTGGCCCGGGAGTTAAGAACACATACCGGCCGGCTGCTTATGCCGAAGGATGCCGTTCTTAAAGAAGCGTACCTGGAAAAAGTCAAGAAATTCCACGAAATAGACCCCATAGTGGGGTGGATTTATGTGTACAGATAGAAAGCTCATAGCTCATGGCTGATAGCTGATGGCAAATGACAAAAATCCAACATTGATGGCTTCGTAAAAAGTAAAATTTTACCGCAGAGATCGCTGAGATAACATATTGAATAGTTTACAGTTTTTCTCTGCGGACTCTGCGTGCTCAGCGGTGAAAAAGCTTTTTTACGGATTCATCAGATTTAGATATTACAATTTCGGATTTAGGGATTGATTATGTCTAAACGAAAAATTATCAAGGGTGTAAAAATAGACGACGTCCAGCCAGATTCGGTGGTAGGCAGAGATGTGCTCGGTCTCCAAAACCAGGTGATTTTGAAAAAGGGGGTTAAACTGACTTCGAATCTGGTAGCCCAGATTAAGCGGATGGGCATCGGCACTATTTTCATCGAGGCCGAAGAAGAGGTGGCAGAACTTGACCCAAAGGCCCTTGAAGAAAAAAAACAAATAGTGGACATCTTAATTGAGCGGAAGTTCCGCCGGGCCTCTCCCGATAACCGGGTGATGATGGGATTAAAAGATATTTTCAGGGAATTTCTGAAAGGGAAGATCACCAATGGATCGTGAAGAGATCAGAGCGAAGATAAAAGAGACCGCGGAGGTGGCCACTATCTCCGCGGTGGCCTTCCAGACTGCGCAGCTCCTTAGAAATCCCGATGTAG
The DNA here is from genome assembly GCA_007280345.1 of Deltaproteobacteria bacterium. GTDB lineage: Bacteria > Desulfobacterota > QYQD01 > QYQD01 > QYQD01 > QYQD01. Next base: position 10,153 of record QYQD01000217.1, read on the forward strand.
CCGTTAATAAGATTACAGAAATTGTTGGGCTCGATCAATCATTAACAGCAAAGATCCTACGGCTTGTTAACTCCTCATTTTACGGGTTTCAGGGGAAGATTAGTTCCCTTTCCCAGGCTATAGTCCTTTTGGGTTTCAATACAGTGCGGAATGTTATCCTTTCGGTTTCCGTGCTCAGGGCATTTTCCAGTGATAAGGGCTGTAAGGTTTTTGACCTTGGCAAGTTCTGGGAGCATTCTGTAGGCACGGCCTTTGTCGCCAAAAATCTGGCCGAACATATCAAGTTCAAAGAGCCTGAAGATGCCTTTATTGGCGGTCTTTTGCATGACGTAGGCCGGGTCTTTATCGTTCAGTTTCTGCGGCAGGATATGGGAAAAATCATCGACCTTATGATTGAAGAAGATATACCTATGCGGGAGGCCGAGGAAAAGGTATTGGATGCGGATCATGCCTGGATAGGTTATGTGATGGCCAAAAACTGGCATTTTCCACCTGTACTCTGTTCCGCTATAGGTTATCATCATGCCCCAAATGGCAAGGATGAGGAATTTCTTCTGGCCTCGATCATTCATCTGGCGGATATAATCTGCCGGGGGATGGATCTCGGGTACGGTGGCGATGACTTTGTCCCTGCTGTCAGCCCGGCCGCCTGGCGGGAACTTTCCATGTCCTTAGAAGATGCAAAGGTCTTAATACAAAAGACAGACCAAAACCTCTATCAGATCGAGGAATTTCTGGCTATTCTACGCTCATAAGAAAATAGAAGTCAGGAAGCTGTATTCTGTATACTAACGCACAATGTCTGGGAACAGGTGAAAATTAAATATTTTCTCTGTGTGCTCTGTGGTTAATCTTTTGAATATAAATGGTCGGGGCGAGAGGATTTGAACCTCCGACTCCCTGCTCCCAAAGCAGGTGCGCTACCGGGCTGCGCCACGCCCCGAATTCTGAGGACGGTTGACGGTTGGCTGAATTATTAACACGGGGTATCTTACAACGCAAGGGCTAATTCCTGGATCCACCATCAAAAAAATTAAAAACCCTGTTGACCCTGATAAATCAGGGTGATAGATGGGTTTGAGCTAACCAAGCCTGTCACCGCACCAGTCGCGGCTGGAAGCCGCTCCTACGGATAGGGGATCGTTCTCTCCGTAGGA
>QYQD01000065.1 GCA_007280345.1 Deltaproteobacteria bacterium
ATCCTGGCGGCCTCAGCAAAACCCGGCCCATCCGAGGCCGCGATATTGAACATCCTCACCCGCGCGCCCTCTACGCCGGCCTCGCTCAGAATTCTCTGCACGTAGGCCACCCGCTTCCTGGCCTTGAAATTCCCCTCCAGAAAATGGCAGTCTCCTTCCAGGCAACCGGCCACGCAGACACCATCCGCGCCATTCTCAATCGTTCTCAGGAGATGGAGCGGATCGACACGGCCCGTACACGGGACGAGCACCACTTTGACATTGGGTGGATAGGAAAGCCTCATAGAGCCTGCCAGATCTGCCGCCGAATACGAACAATACTGGCAACAAAAGGCTACAATGCGTGGTTCAAAGTTCTCAGACATGTCTGTGCGCTCTCATTATTTAGTCCTCTTTCCCCACCCTTATTATTTAACAGGGCTCCCACCTTCGCCGCAATTTCCTCATCCGTAAAGTGATGCATCGTTATCGCGCCCGCGGGGCATTCAGATGCGCAACATCCGCATCCCTGGCACTTCGCGGCATCGATCTCAGACACTCCGTGGCGGTTAATAAACGGAACGTGGTAAGGACAGGTACGGACACAGGTCAGGCAGGCCGCGCAGTTCTCCTGGTCCACCTCGGCCACCATCCCGCTCGCAATGGTCTCATCTTTGGACAAAATAGTCATGGCCCTGGCGGCTACAGCCTGGGCCTGAGCAATGGTTTCATCTATGGGTTTAGGGTAGTGTGCCAGCCCGCAGACGAACAGGCCTTCAGTGGCAAAGTCCACCGGGCGCAGCTTCATGTGCGCTTCGAAGAAGAATCCCTCCGCATTAGTAGGAACCTTGAAGGCTTTTGCCAGTTCCTCGTGGCCGGACGGAATAATGGCGGTCATCAGGGTGATGAAATCAGGCCTGATGACCAGCGGCCTCCCCAGTACATGGTCAGTCACCGTAACCCTGAGTTCGCCATCGACTTCCTCAACCAGCGGCTTATTCTCAAGGCCGTAGCGAACGAACAGCACTCCTTTCCGCCGCGCCTCACGGTACATATCCTCCCGGGCGCCGTAGGTCCTTATATCCCGATAGAGGATGAAAACATCCATCTCCGGGTTCATCTCTTTTAACTGCAGGGCGCTGGTTACGGCGTGCGTACAACAGATCTTGCTGCAATATGGTCTCACAGAGTCCCTTGATCCGACGCATTGGATGAAGACCGCTGCCTGCGCGTTTTTCACCCGCTCCGGGGCTGCTGCCGTCAGGCGATCCAGATCGAACCAGCAAAGGACATTCGGGTTCTGTCCATAAAGGTATTCAGAGGTAGAGAGCGGTCGTCCGCCGGTAGCCAGGATGGCCACTCCGTGGGTCAGCTTCGAGGAATGCAGCTCCGGCCCCTTGCTCACCAGTGTGGTAGTAAAGTTGCCCGCCGTGCCTGACGTAGAACGCACCTCGGTATTGAGGAAAACCTCAACCTTTGGATGCCGGGTAACGGCATCGATCAGCCCCTCCAGGTACGCCACTACCGATTCGCCCTTCCAGGTCTTCGAAAGATTACGGGCCTGCCCGCCGAGGCTATCACTTTTTTCCACCAGACAGGCAGAAAACCCCTGCTCCGCAAGGCTCAGCGCGCTCACCATCCCGGCTACGCCTCCTCCGACCACAAGGGCGGACTTGGTCACCGGAACATGCTTGGGGTAAAGAGGTTTCGTCAGCGCCACCTTGGCTACCGCCATGCGCACAAGGTCTTTGGCCTTTACGGTCGCCTCTTCCGGCTGGCTCTGATGCACCCAGGTATTCTGATCCCGAATATTTGCCATTTCAATAAGGAAAGGATTGAGCCCCGCCTCCCGGATGGTAGACCGGAAGAGCGGTTCATGAGTCCTGGGCGAGCACGATGCCACCACTACCCGGTTTATTCCCTTTTCGTGAATGACCCGCCTAATGCGTTCCTGCGTATCCTGCGAACAAGTAAAGAGGTTCTCTTCCGCGTGTACCACCCGCGGGAGGGTAGCGGCATAGGCGGTTACGGCCGGCACGTCGGCAATTCCTCCGATGTTGATCCCGCAATTACAGACAAACACGCCAACCCTTGTTTCCTGCCTGAGTACGTGTGTTTCATGCGGCAGCATCTTGGAAAGCGTCTTGGTATGTCGAACGCCTGCCAGCGCCTGTGAGGCGGCACAGGCAGCCGCACTGGCTTCCATTACGGAGCCGGGAATATCCTTGGGTTCACGAAAGGCCCCGCAGACGTACACGCCGGACCTGGACGTCCGGGCCGGGGCAAAACTGGAGGTCTCTGCAAACTGATATCCGTCAAGGTGTACATCGAGTCTCTTGGCCAGGTTCACGGTGCTTTCCGCCATCCTCATTCCCACGGAGAGCACTACCATATCAAACGTCTCTCTCACCACTTCCCCGGCCTCTGTCGCGTATCGTAGACTCAAGTCATCCGTGCCCGGAACACGTTCGACGGAATGGACCCGGCTGCGGACGAATCGCACCCCTTTTTCCTGCTCCGCCCTTTGATAATACTTCTCAAATTCCTTCCCGTAGGTACGCATGTCCATATAGAATATGGCGGTATCGAGTTCCCCCTTGCTGTGTTCCTTGGCGATAACCGCCTCTTTAATGGCGTACATACAGCACACAGATGAACAGTATCCATTCCGACAGCGGTTCATATCCCTGGAACCCACGCACTGGAGCCAGGCGATCCTTTTCGGCTCCCTCCGGTCGGACGGCCGGACCAGGTGTCCGCGGAAGGGACCGGAAGCGCTAAGCATCCGTTCCAGGGCAACGCTCGTCACCACGTTGGGAAGCGTGCCGTAACCGTAGGTGTCAAACTCACCGGGATCAAACGGTTCAAATCCCGGGGCCAGGATAACCGAGCCTACTGCGAGCTCCAGCGCCTCTTCTTTCTGATCAAAATCTATGGCCTTATTCTCACAGTATTTCAGACAGGCCATACACCGGCCCTGTTTGCCGGCCTCAAGGCTCCTGAAATATATGCAGTTTGGGCGGTCAATGGTGTACTTCATGGGTACGGCCTGGGGATACGGCACATAGATGGCCTTCCGTTTGTCCAGGCCGGAATTGAATTCGTTTTTTACCTCTTTTGGGCACTTTGACGCGCAAACACCGCAACCAACACATTTATCTTCATCGACATACCGCGGACGCTTTATTACCCTAACCTTCAGGTTTCCTTCTTCGCCGTGGATACCGTCAACCTCCGCGCAGGTAATCAGCCGTATATTAAGGTGTTGGCCACACTCCACAAGCTTCGGGCTCAGGATGCACATTGAGCAGTCGTTCGTGGGGAAGGTCTTATCCAATTGGGGCATCGTCCCCCCTATGGCCGGAGACCTCTCCACCAGATACACATAGTATCCCGAGTTCGCGAGGTCCAGGGCAGCCTGTATCCCTGCGATACCGCCGCCTACCACCATCACCGCGCCCACAGGCTCTTTTTTCCCTTGATCAGACATGTTTGATGATCTTGTAAAAAGTCAAAGTTTGGACGGCACAGTAAAAAGCTCCAGTTGCAAGGCGCGCAAATCCTGAGGAATGAGGCGTAGTTGTAGCTACGCCGCAGTGACGAAGGATGCGACGCAACGCAGCAAATGGACTTTTTACGAAGCCGTCATGTTTGATTACTGGTCCTTTTCCTTTGCTGTGGTTGCCACCAAGGTCTTAAGCTTCACCGCCCCGATCTTCCGGTAGACCTCCTCGGGAGACTTTCTCTCTCCATCCATCGTCAGGAGGTCCCGCTCAATGGAGATTCCAAAAAGTCGTTCATTCTCTTCCAGATAGGGCAGGATAAGCCGCCAGTCCTCTCTTGTCATATCCGTGAAGATCCCGCCGTTCAATTGCTCATCAACGAGCAGTCTGAGGGGGTCCCGGACGTAAATCGCCCCCCCGGAGGCAAGTGAAAAGATATTTGAGCCGGGATATGGTGTGGCCTGGGCACGGACCGCGCCGTCATCATCGAACTCCACGCCGTTGACAATGACAAAGCCACCCCCCTTATAAGGATCACCGGCCATGAAAGACTCCGCGAGGTAGTCCAGGGCCGTGCCATTAATTACCACCCGCGGACGCCCCACTCCATTGATGAGCGGCCGGCCGGCGGCATTGCCCATTATATAGACCTCTCCCCCCTTGGCACCATACATGAAGGTCTGGCCGACATCGCCATAAACCACCAGTTTCCCGGTTTTGAGTATCTGACCGATCTGGTCTTGCGCATTCCCGTGGACGTAGATGCTCATTCCGTCGATCCCTGAGGCCAGATAATCGCCGGAACTCCCGTAGACATCGATCCGAACATCCTGCGTGTCCGGACCAAATCCACTTCCCAGGAAACGCTGTCCCCGGTAACCATAACAGATGAAGCGGCGCCATCCTAAAGTATAGGCGTTACAAACGAGACGGGCATCGCAATCGTCTCCTTCGGGCGGGAAATCCCTCGCGTTCAGAACCAGCGCCTTCTCTCCGTCCTTTGGCGGACGAAGAAGATTCCCGGTCTCCGCCTTTATCAAACGGTAAACACTGGACGAATTACTTCCAATAGGCGCAATGCCCTCCAGGATCGTCTCCAGAGTCTCTCGGACAACACGGAGCACAGAACTCCGTTTCAGAGACCCGGTAGGATAATGAAGGTCATTCAGGAGCGTAAGCGCCTCGATAGCAGTCTCCCGATGCCCGTCACTCCGGGATGCTTGTTCGCTTATAACTTCACAGCACCAGCGAAATGGTGCAAACTCTCCACGGAGAAGGACTCCCCTGAGTTCTTCGCAAAGAAGGTTCGTCTTTTTCCCTTCCAGGCACCCGGAAATAGTAGCGGCAAGGGACTCCGCATCTTCCGGGGCCTCAATGGCAAGGCTCAAAGCGCAATGTTTCCGGCTCTCCGGCAGCCTGACCCGGTGTCCGAATTTGTCCGTGCAGACGATTCTCTTCCTCTTCTGATTATCCGGATCATCGGCCAGCGTAAAAATAAAGGCCCCGCCGTCCGTGTGGCTTCCACCCCGCGCATTCCAATACTTGTCAGCCACGCTGGAGATACGGCTATCCTCTGCCGCCAGCCCCGCCAACGTGGCGTCAATAGCCTGTTTTTCCGAGCAAATAAGCCCTACCTGCACGTCACCGTCATGAAAGGCAAAAACCTGGGGCCGCAGCATGGCTGTGTCTGTGATGCCTATCAATTGAAACTGGTTTTGGTAAAAATCGTTCCGCGCGATGATGAAAAACCACGGTCCGTCAGGGGAACCGTGGATATGGGTGGTTTGAATAAGGTGGTAGATCTCCTGCTTTTCCGGCGGAAGCTGATCGAAGTCCATCTCAGTGGTGGGCGCCAGGGCCTCAATAATGTATTCAAGCGGATAACCGTACACCCGATTCAGGAGATCAAAGATGAGCGCTGAAACTTCCGTATCCGTCTGGAAGTGTGGATAAAGATTCCGCTGTCTCAGGTATTCCGTAACCGAATAGTAGTTGGCAAAATCGCCGTTGTGCACGAGAGCCTCGTCGAGGCCCACAAAGGGGTGCGCACCGGCGGGATGCCAGACCCGTCCCTTGGTGGGGTAGCGCTGATGGGCAATCCAGGCATGGGCTTTGAAGTCCTCCAACTGATAGTAACGAGCCACGTCTTCGGCGTAGCCGACTACCTTAAGGACCATCATATCCCGGCCATGAGAGAGTACAAAGGCGTGCTTCACCCCTTGCGTCTCGTAGAAAGTCCGGTTGAGGCGGATTGAATTCTGATAGATAAACTCGTCTTCCGCCCGCCTCGGGTCCATGTTTTTGAACCCGTTTTTTTCTATGAACGACTTAAGTACCTCAGGCTTCACGCGTACAAAATAGCGCCACACATCCGGCGGTCTTATCTCCAGGCTCCCAATCTCGCGGTAGTCGTCAACCGTAGAAACGCGCCGGGAAAAATCCACGTTCATAAAGGGAGTAATACACTTATCCTCCACCGTCCGCCGAACCTCCGGATCGAGGAGGGCAACCTGAAGGAGGTAACTATTATCCAGAATCTCCCTCGAAACACCCACATCCCCGGAAACGAGACCCACGGCGGCGATACCGCCTCCCTTGCCGTTCCCCCGATTGTGCATAAGACGGGACGGTTCCAGGATGTGCCGCCCACCTACCGGTATGCTACAGGCAAACCCGGTGACACCGCATCCGCCTTCCTCATCAGCCTTGTAGCTTATCTCCGGAGGCGTCGGATAAAGCCTTTTTCTCGATTGAATTATGGCGTCGCTGAATAATTTCTTCATAAAGGCAACCAACAGCCTGTCTTATTCGTAATCAAGGTGCTTCAAACAATCGGTTCTTCCCACCAGTTCTCGAATATCCCGCATCCCCAGTTTTCTAAGGATTTCTATCAACTGGCGTCTCCAGGCGGCAAAGAGGTTTATCAGCCTCTGGGTGGCCCAGTCTTCATCGATCAACCTGGAAAGCTTGGGATCGGTGGTAGCGATTCCTCTGGCACAGCCCCGGCCGCTTTCGCAGGCCGCACAGCGGATACATTCTACGGCCACCATCTCGGAGGTCCCCACCACCACACCGTCCGCACCGAGCGCGATGGCCTTCGCCACATCGTACGCGGTACGAATGCCGCCGCTGGCAATCAAGGTCACCTCATCCCGAATCCCTTCCTCCTTGAGGAAGTTGTGTACTTTCACGATCGCGTATTCGATCGGCATCGCGATATTCTTCTTGGCAATGTCCGGAGCAGCGCCCGTCCCCCCGTAACTTCCATCCAAATGGATGATATTGGCGCCGGCGTGGTAACTACCCACAGCGACCATGTCCACGTCGGTAGGAGTAGATACCTTCACAGATACCAACGCCCTGGGATTGATATGTTTAATCCAGTCCACGTGTTTTTTGTGATCTTCCACGGAATAGACACTGTGGAATGGGAACGGTGAAAACAGGGCGCTCCCCGGCACCGCCTCACGCATCTTGGCCACGGCAGGCGTCACTTTGTCACCCAGGAGGTGGCCCCCTAACCCCGGCTTCGCCCCCTGGGCGTATTTTAACTCTACGATGCGCACCCGCTGGATGGTGTCTTCCCGCACGCCAAACAGACCGGTGGCCACCTGGGTGATCACGTGGTCGTCGTAGGGGTAAAGCTCCTCCGGATACCCTCCCTCGCCCGTGCAGGTAAAGGAATTCCATGCCTGGTACGCCCTGGCCCGTGCAACCATGACGGACAGACTGATCGACCCATACGACATGCCGCCTCCGTACACCGGCATATCAATTTCTACCTCCGGACGGCCGTCATCGCGTCTGTTTAACGGAATACGCAGGGAAACCTCGTCATCCGGGACCGCATCCGGTTCCCTCCCGGGAGGAAAGCAGAACTCAATACGGTCAAATCCACCTCCGGAATCGCCGATCTTATACTCGATGTCCCCCGGAGGGACCTCGCCGGTCTCCGCCATATACCAGGTGCTAATGAGGAGTTCAGGCGTCCACCTTCTGTCGCCGAGCACTTCCAGTATCGGATTCAACCGAACGGAAAGGGCGTTCTGCGGACACTGACGGACACAGTAAAAATCATTATTCTCACAGGCGGTCCCGATACAGCGATAATCTTTAGGACGCGCCATCGTCTTGCCGGCGAATTCATGTACGCCGTACGGGCAAATCTCGGCACACTTGCCACACGCGATACACGCCTTACTCCGGCGGACTATGTACTTTCCAATGGCATTTCGGAAACGTGACGGCGTAACCTTTATCTCCGGCCTGCCACTGTGGGCAGTCCCCTCCGCTCCCGTTTTTGATCGCAATGCTGTGTTCATATTTCGAATGGAGCTCAATTCCCTACACTCTCTCTTTTCGTTCTCTTGCCAAAAAGTTTCCCGAAAGTCTCCCTCTCGAGATCATCAAAGAACATAGCCCGGCCGACTTCTCCCCGCAGGCGTCGTATCTCCCGGATCCCCATCGCGCCGAGCACCTCGATCAACTGGTTCCGCCACGCCGCGATAAGATTAAGAATACGGTTCTTCCCCCATTCCGGATGAATATTCTCCACCTCTACCGGACATGACCGTCCCGCTTCACAGCGAAAACAGAGGCGGCACTCAAGGGCCAGTAAAAGGGGAATATCTACGGCCACGGCGTCCGCCCCGACGATAATACCCTTGGCCACGTGCTCAGCCATGGCAATCCCGCCGCTCGCAAAAAGGGTAATCTCATTCCGGCAGCCCGCCTCAACCAAGTCTTTATGGACGGAACGGACCACGTCCTTGACAAATCGGGTCCCATTTCCGGACTCCACGTTACCATCCCTGTCTGCGCAAAGATGCAAAATATCCGCACCAGCCCGGGTAAGAGCTAAGGCCTCTTCCCCGCTGCGCTCACCGAGCCGCACCCTCACCATAATGAGCACATCCGGATAAGCAGCTCTAATCCGGGAAAACCGCGCCTCTGTTACGTCGGAAAGCTGGATTTCAATAATCCGCACGCCCCGGATGAGTTCCCCGTGCGTGTCAATCTCCGCCTCCGTCAACAAGGGAATAAGGTGCGTTTTATAAGGTTCGAGGTAAGGTTTCCATTCCTTAACCGGCGCTATCATGAATGTATCCATAGCCTGTGCCGCTTCGGCCATGGCGAGAAAAACGCTTTCACTCAGACTCCCCAGGGGCAGGTCCTTGAGTATGATGGGGATAGGAATCTCGATCTTTTTGGGCGCATCCCCAACCACATGCCCCGCCGCGTCAAACCGGAGACAAGGGAACGATCTTCCCAGGTCAACGACCGTATTGATGTACTCACGTCCATGGATACCGTCGCGGGTGGGACGGACAATCTCTGACATATCCGTCCACATATCATCAAACCCCGGCCCCGAAAAAGGCCCTCCATACCCCGCCCCGGATACCGGTATTCTCCCGGTTTCCGCCTGAAACCACTGCCCGCGTATGATATCCGGCGTCCAGTAACTGTTTCCCATGCGTTTATATTCTGCATTGGCGACCTTGGTGATGACTTGTCCCGGGCATGATTGCACGCACCGCAGACAATTCTTACACAGCGAATCGATGGTATCGGTCATCTGTCGCACATCAAATGTACGCTCATTATATACGTCATAGATACACTGGCGTTTGACGCACTTAAAACATCGGAGGCAGCCACCCTCCCAGTCTAAAATAGTGGACTTCCCGATAGGAGTAAATCGTGGGGGTGATGTCTTTGTCGGTATATTGTACTTCTTAGGCAACTTCGACCCCTTTATTCGCCTCTTACTTCCAGGGCTTCTATCCTGCGAACCATTGTTCCAACTGCCTGTTCCATACACGCGTAGCCTGGTGTTTCGAGGTGAAACATTTCCAGCCTTTCACCGCCGATACCAATCTCATCCAACAATCTTTTCGTATAGTTGACCAATTTCCCGGCCCTGCGGCACCCGTCCACGAGCGAACAGTCGTCCTCCCTGCACCCCAGGACAAAGACGCCATCTGCGCCGGACTCAAAGGCCTTTATGAGGGCAAGCATATCGGCCTTGCTGCTGCACGGCAATACGGACACTTTGAAGGTCGATTGACTTTGCAGCCAATCCTTGCCGGTCAACTCCTTCTCCTTGTTGAGCGCATGCTCGCAGCAAAAACCTATGATTTTACAGGGGGGCGTCAACGCAAGATACCGCCTTTCCATAACACAAGATATGGTCGAAACGAATTACAGTGACACAAAAAAGGAATACTCCCTTTCCGTGTCTCCCCTCGACTTCTTTGTGTATTGGATCAGACGGCTTTGTCTTTACCTTTGGGGAGTTAATTCGGAGGGATAATTATGTTACGAAGAATTTTTAACATATGACCATGCGCTTGTCAATCAAAGTGAAAACTTTCTTTTTTGCAAAAAAGGCAGGCGGAGAAAACAAGAAATACGACGGGCCTGGGCTATACTGATTTGAAATATTCTACCAGTATGCGCGGGTCATTGCTGCCGATGCCGTCAACCCCCATGTCAACATACGGCCTCAGCATATCCCAATCGTCGATGTTCCATATAAATACCTTTAGACCCTCCTGGTGCGCCTTATCGACAAGCTCTTTATTTACAAAAGCGTAGTTCATGACCAGTGCGTCCGCTGAAGCGCTCCTGGCCATACAGGCGTCCACCGGGCAGCCGACCAGGAGCACGCCGGTCTTGATACGGCTGTCCATCTCCTTTATTTTCTTTACCAGCATGTGCCAGAAGGAAATAATATAAGCGCTGTCGAACATATTATATCGCTTTATGAGTTCAACAACCTTATCTTCTGTCCCCTCCTCTTTCAGCTCAATGATCAGCCTTACCTTGTCTTTGACAAACTCGATTACTTCCTCCAAAGTCGGAATTTTTTCGCCCTTACCTGCATCCAGCTTTTTTATCTCCTCAAGCGTATAACTCCCTATCGGACCCTTTCCATTTGTAGTGCGGTCCACCGTTGAATCATGGATAATGACAACCTCCTTATCTTTCGTCAGATAGACGTCGATCTCCACGGCGTCAACCCCGATCTCCATGGCCCGCCTTATGGAAAGCAGTGTATTCTCAGGTTCTAGAGCCTTGGCCCCGCGATGTCCCATGATCATCATATCGACTAACCTCTTATCTCGCAGTATTTTCAGGCTGGTTTCTCCCGTCCAGCTACTACTTGGCAATCATGGCCCGCATCCTATCCCCGGCATTTTCCACATGATCTGCGATTTCGCCGAGCGTCTCCACCAACCGGATCAGGTGAAAGATGGTTACAGCATCCGTCTCTTTAGCAAAAATGTCGTGCTTGAGCGTGGCTTCGAGTATGTCGGCCTGCCCTTCTTTTTTTCGCAATTCCCGGATGTGTTCCTTTACAATGTTCCGGTCTTCTTCGGAAAAAGTTTTGAAGTACCTCCGCGCGTCTGTAAGCATCTCATTAAGCCTATCGACCGGGTCAAGGACAGAATCTACCAGAAAAAGTATCCCCCCCCGGAAATATTCCGGAATCTTGTCGGCGGGTCTAAACGACAGCCAGTCCAGCGCATGTTCAAAACAATCGATTACCTTGTCCTGTTCTTTCAGGTAGTCAAAAATCTGGAACTTATCCACAGGCAGCAGAGTCCCTTTGGGGAGATGACCTCTGATACGTCTCTTCACTGCGTCGGCCTGATGTTCCAGATCCGCCACCTCTTGCCTGTCCCGTTCAAAGGACTCGCACTCAGCGTTTAGGTAACACTTTACTGCAATGCGAAATATTGCGGCTCCGTCTCTGACCTTCTCCGCATGTTCCTGAAGTCCCTCAAAGGGTGAAGTCATAAACATGGATAAAATAGGTATGCGCATAAGCCCTCCACTTTAGAAAAATATCAAACATAGGATCTTATAAATAACCATACTGCTAATCGCGGCAATGGGGACCGTGATAAACCAGTAAAGCATAATCTGGCCTACTATCCGAAAATTCACCGCCTCGATACCTCTGGCCAGACCCACCCCGATCACAGACCCGACCGCGGCATGGGTGGTGGAGACGGGAAGCCCCATCTTCGAGGCCAGAAGGACCGTCGTAGCCGCGCCAAATTCAACAGAAAATCCACGCGTATTTGTCAGGGTGGTAATTTTATGCCCCATGGTCTCGATAACCCGATGCCCCCACATGGCTATACCGGCAGCGATACCCACTCCTCCGAACAACAGGAGGATGACAGGAACCTCAATCTGACCGCCGATAGACCCCTTATTGACGAAAAAATAGATAAGCGCCAACGGCCCGATGGCATTGGCTACGTCATTGGCCCCTTGAGAAAGCGCCATATAGCAGGCGGTAACCAGTTGCAGGTGACGAAAGGTATGTTCAACACCTTCCTCCCCGCTTTTCTTCGTATGCCGCTTAAGCAGGTATTTTCCGGCATATCCCATCAGAGAGGCAATGGCCAGAGATATCCCGGTGGAGGTGATGTTATCCAGCGCCATTTTTTCCCCTAAAGGCGTCTTACACAGAAAAGACATGATTACCACAAAAAATGTGACGCCGATGAAGTATGGAGATAACCTGAATGCCCTGGCCATCAGTTCCTTCTGCGTCAATATAAATCGATAAATGATCTTGAAAACAAGAAATGATAGTACCATGCTAAAAATAGGCGAAATGATCCAGCTCGCCACTATGCCCGCCAGCTTCCACCAATTAACCGAGGAAAAGCCGCCCACCATGATGCCAAAACCGACCATGGCGCCGACGATGGAATGAGTGGTGGAGACGGGAAGGGCCCTCCATGTGGCAAAGAATACCCATAGCGCGGCCGCGATGAGTGCGGAAAGGGCCCCCACGATCGCCACTTTTGGATCGGTCAGGGCCTCGGGAGAAACAATTCCCTTACTTATGGTGTCAACCACGTGAGATCCTACAAAGACTGCTCCCGCCACATTGAGGATGCCAGCGATAAATAACGCCTGTCGGATGGTAATGGCTTTGGCGCCGACGCTTGAGGCCATGGCGTTGGCGGCATCGTTGGCCCCGATGTTCCAGGCCATGTAAAACCCAAAGATATAACCCAGGATTAGGATTGTATATTCAAACGTCATGGTTACCCCAGGTCGAGTTAATTGATTTTAATCCGGAATCATGCGGCGTCCGAGGATCTGTTCAAGTTCTATAAGGAAAAGGTCATGATCCCGGTAAAGGATGGTCTTTAATCCCCGATGGCTTGCACGCTCAATATTGCCTGGATGGTCATCCACGAACAGCGTCTCCGCCGCTAAAACGCCAAGCGTCCGTATAATATCGTCAAATATGGTCATATCCTTTTTGCCCTTGCCCAGATAGTAACTGTTAAATACCCGGTCAAATTCGTGGAAAAAATGATCTCTTTCATTCAGGATGTCCAGCCAGTTAGTCTGGTCACTGAGGATACCGGTAACAAGATTGTCACGGCGCAGGCTCCGTACAATCTCAATCATTTTTGGGCGCAGTACAAAGCGCTGGAGTATTTCACTGGTCAGCTCCGAGTCACTCCCGCGAATGCCGGAACGCCGGCGCATCATATCCCAGAATTCCATCTCAGTGCCCCGTCCCAGCACATAGCCAGAGGCATAGATCACCTCAACCGCCAGACGGTGCAGGGCCACCGGATCCATCCCATTTTGCCGGGCAATGGCCTTAAGCCCTTCGCGAAAACCTTCCTCAGCCAGTACCCCGCCGTAATCGAAGAGTACCGCCCGTATTGGTAAGACCGCGTCGATGGCTTCACCTCTTGATTATAGTTATGCCCGCTTTATAAAGGAAAAAAGGGGAAAGGACAAGTTTTTAAAACGAGGGGTTCTTATGCCTAATTCGAAAGTCAGCAATAATCCGCTTTATACCCTCAAAGAATTCTTGTTCGGTTGGGCAGGCCTCACACTGGTAGTTATTTGGACAGGGATTAACTGAATGTCCGACTATTGGAATAAGTCGTCTTGGATAGCCTCGAGCAGGTCATTTGTCTTGAGGTCTTCGATCTTAAAATACCGTGCCCCCATCTGGATCGAGAGTTGACGGGCCAGACCAAATGAGATCATACCGGCCTTCTCCACATCGATCACCACACTCCGGATACGTGAATCATCTCGTATCACATTGGCTATCTCCATAGACTCCATAACCGGTTTTCCACCATACAGGCTTACATTGGCCTTGCCGTCAGAGATCAAAATAAACAAAGGATAGATATTTGAATCCTTATGGAAATAGCTCTCGATGACCTCATATCCCAGGGTTATTCCATGTGACAAAGGGGTCTTTCCACCGGTCGGCAGCTCTTCCAGGAGTTTATAGGTAAGTTCGATACTGGTGGTTGGAGGCAGGAGCACCTCCGCCCGGTCTCCCCGAAAGGCTACCATAGCCACCCGGTCTCTTTTCTGATAGGCATCTATAAGGAGGGAGAGGATGGCCCCTTTAGTTGCGATCATGCGTTTACCCGCACCCATAGAGCCGCTGGCATCCACCACAAAGACAATAAAATTTCCGATCCTCTTCTCTCTTCTCCTTCCTCTGATATCGCTCTCTTCAATGGCAATGGCTACATCTTCCCTTCCCCTTTCCCTCTGATAAGGGGCTGCCGCCCGGATCGTGGCGTCAAGGGCAAAGTCCGCGTCTTTGTGGCTCAAAGTACTCCTGACATATCGACCCGCTTTTGTGGAAATCTCAGTCCGGCTCCTCCGCCCCGAACCTTTACGTACTACCCGGTCCTTCTCAGCCTGTATAGGCTTGACCCGGAAAGGCGTGCCTGTGGAAAAAATGGTTTCCAAAGAAGAGAGCCCTGACCCCTGGTCTTCCTGCTCCCCTTCCCCCTGCCCTTTGGATGAACGTCCTTCCTGCTCTTTATCCCCCCGGCCTTCCTTTTGACTTTCTGCCTTGTTGTCCTTTGATTCATTACTGGTTTGATCTTCATCTGCGGAAGATTCGGCCTGCTCTTCTCTCTCCTTTTCCTCGTGCTGGGGCTGAGGTGGCATCCTCATCCGATGAAGGAGCACAAATCCTGCCGCTTTTTTGATATCATCTTCAGTCACCTCTTTTCTCCCATCGAGAGAGGCAATGGCCATGGCTGTTTTTCTCATGATGATATCCGCACGTTGCCCGGCCACATGGGCCTCCAGTGCCAGCGTAGAACAGAGACGGAGCATCTCTTCCGAGATACGGACAGAGGGAATAAGTTTTCCGGCCCCAATTACTCTTTGCGCCAGCGCATGCTGAGCATTCTGATAGCGCTTGACAAATTCAGCCGGGTCTTTTTCAAAGTCCTCCCGGCGCTTGATCACCTCTACCCTTTCGTCCGGACTTTCTATTCCTCCCACCTGGACACACAACCCAAATCGGTCCAGAAGCTGGGGCCGCAGTTCTCCTTCCTCCGGGTTCATGGTTCCGATCAGGATAAATTCGGCCGGATGTATATAAGCGATCCCTTCCCGCTCGACAATATTGATCCCCATAGCCGCAGCATCGAGAATGATATCCACGATATGATCGTGCAGGAGGTTGACCTCGTCGATATAGAGTATCCCCCGGTGGGCCCCGGCAAGCAGTCCGGGTTCAAATCGCTTTCTCCCCTCCTTTATCGCATACTCAAGATCAATCATTCCCACCACCCGGTCCTCTGTGCACCCCAAGGGAAGATCGATCACCCTGATCCTCCTCTTTGTAATAGGGAGAATCTCTCCTTGCTTTACCCTTTGTTTACAGTCAGCACATAAACCCTGATAGCCATGAGGATCACAACTGAAAGGGCACCCTGGAACCACTTCGATCTCAGGCAAAATAGCAGCCAGGGCCCGAACCGCTGTTGACTTGGCGGTTCCCTTCTCTCCCCGGATAAGCGCTCCGCCGATAGAAGGTAAGACGGCATTGAGCAACAACGCCATCTTCAGTTCCTCTTGACCAACGATAGCGGAAAACGGATAGATATGTTTTGTGGTCCAATCCATAGAGGAAGTGACTAAAGCGAACTAAAGTGCCTTAAGTG
>QYQD01000038.1 GCA_007280345.1 Deltaproteobacteria bacterium
TGATAGGGATGTTCCCGGGCGAGCCGGGCGATATCTAAGACTTCGTCGTCATTGATGCCTCGCAGTACGACACAGTTGATTTTGAGGGGATGGAAACCCAGGGAAGCAGCCCGCTCGAGGCCCGCCATGACTGCCGGCAAGCTATCGCTGCCGGTGATCTGGCGATAGCGATCCCGCTTCAAGGTGTCCAGACTGACATTGAGGTGGCGTACGCCGGCGTTATAAAGGGCCGGGGCCAATTCCCGGAGCAACACCCCGTTGGTGGTGAGGCAGACTTGGTCGATGCCGGGAAGGCGCTTGAGTTCTTGGAGGAAACCCACTATTCCCCGGCGCACTAAAGGCTCGCCGCCGGTGATGCGGATCTTGTGAATGCCCTCGTCTGCGGCTATTGCGGCAAGACGGAGCAATTCTTCGTACCGCAGGATCTCCGCCGCCGGCCGTTTCTCCCACTCCTGCCAATAGGTGCAATAGAAGCAGCGGAGTTGGCAGCGGTCCGTAATGGACATGCGCAGGTAGTTGATTTTGGGGGAAACGGCTTGTGCTTCCATAACCTACATGCCTTTCCCAAAGGGACAATGGGGGTAGCTGCATTCCGGGCAGTCACGGCAAAGACCGCCGTGCCCCATAAGGGCGAGATCCGCTTTGCCGACCCGCTCCCCGGCCAGAATTCGGGGAAGCACCAGGTCCAGGGCCGTAATCCGATGATGCAAAGCGCAGGCCGGCACCCCCAGCAGGGGCACTTCCCCCAGGTAGGCCACCAGAAACATGGCGCCGGGAAGCGTGGCGGCGCCATAATGCATTTCTGTGGCCCCGGCCAGCTGAATGCCCTGGCGGGTAACGTCGTCCGGGTCAACGCTCATGCCGCCGGTCAACAGCAGCAGATTGCAGCCCCGGGCCAGATGGGCGCGGATAGCCAGGTTAATGGTTTCAGGGTCATCCGGCGCAAAATTTAAGGCGGCCACGTGGGACCCCAGGGAGGCAAGTTTTCCGGTGAGAATGGGAGCGAAGCTGTCCTGGATCAGGCCGTGATAGACCTCGTTGCCGGTAATGATGAGGCCTGCTTGGGCGTGCATAAGAGGCTTGACCGATAACACCGCGCCGTTCTGACGGGCGATGGCCGCAGCCCGTTCGATGGCGGCCCGTTTCATGATGAGGGGGATGGCCCGGGTGGCGGCCACCAGTTCGCCTTTTTTCACCAGGGTATGACGGTGGAGGGTGGCGCACATAACCTCATCCACCAGATTAAACGCAGCCAGGGCCTGGATATTCACCTGGAACAGGCCGTCCCAAGCAGCCAGCAACTTGATCTTGCCCTCCCGGGGGTTGTTTTCCCAGATCACCCCTTCTCCGGCCAGGGCGCCGGCCAGGATGGCCGCGGCCTCATTTTCGTGAATTTCATCGGCCTCGAGATCGATCACGTAGAGGTGATTCTTACCCAGACGCTGGAGACGGCAGAGGTCGTCTTCACAGACGGTGTGGCCCTTACGGAAGGCCGGACCTTTGAACTCGCCTGGGCGGATCTCGGTGATATCGTGGGCCAGCTCGATGCCTACGGCCTCTTCCAGCTTTATCGTTTTTATCATCCTCGTTACCTCGGAAACCCAATCAACCAGGATTGAGGCCACCTCATTATGGGCTAAAGGCCGTCCGCGGCGGGCAGCGCTTTTAAATGAACAGAGCCGGTCGATTGGCGGCTCACTTCGACCTCGGAGAGGTTCTGGCCCCCGCCGGTCAACGTCTGCGACCAGGGTGTCCAGTTCATCTCCGGCCAGGTAATGTCTCTGGCCTCCCTGAAATAGGCCCCGCCGGCGCAGGGGCGGCAATAGCACCGACCATCTTTGACCACCTCCCGATGGTCCCGCACCACCTGCCCGCAGCGGACACAGGTCGCTTTGCGGCGGGTCGGGCCCGGCATATCAAAGGGGCTCAGATCCACCTTGACTTCCTGGACTTTGAACAACACACTGTCCGGCATGAGCCGGTAGGCCGCCAGTTGGGCGCGGCGCTTATCCGGTTCGTGGGGGGCATAGAGGTGCGCCAGTTCCCGGGACTCCTCGGTGGAGATGATCCGGAAGGCCCGGCCGGTTGTCAGGTTGATAAAGGTGGCGGCCATAATGCCGTAGTCCATGAACTTGAGGGAGCGCCGGCCCAGTTTGACGCCGGTCACATGGGCCACTGCGTCGCCGGTGCAGCGGTCCATTTCCACATAAACGATGAGCTGTTTCAGTTGGGGATACGTCGGCGGGGCCTCGAAATCCAGGAGCCGCAGGCCCAGCATGGCCATCCGCACCCCCACCACCTGGCCCGGACAGAGATGGCCATGGGCCGCCACCGAACCGGCCAGGAGTTTTTCAAACGGCGCCCCTTCATCCCGGTTCACTGCCCCACTCCTTGTTGCCGGGAGACGTCGGTGGCCCTACCCACCGGATGCTCACCCCCCGGCCGGAAAAGGAGATTACCTTCCATCTCCAGAAAGAGGTTTAAGAAATTGCCCAGGAACCGGTAGAGGCTGGTTTGGGCCTGGGACGCCAGGCGCTCGGCCAGAAGTCTTACCCACGGCCCCACATGTTCCAGAAAAAAGCAGTATTGTTGATGCTGATATTCCTGCGCGGTGGCAGCATCGCCTGCCTGCATGGCCTCTACGGCTTTACGGCAGAGAAAGGCCATGAATTCCAGCTCCACCCCCACATGGTCGGGAAGCTCGCTGAATTCGGCGTTGGGCCCCAGACCTTCCTTTAGGTAGAGCCGCTCTACGGCCGCGGTCTCCGGGCCGCACAGGCCGCCCCGGCCGCCGGCGCCTTGCGACCGGTAGACCGACTCATAGGGGCTCAGGTAGTGGGGGCCGGGAATCCGGAAAAGCGCCTCGAAATCCAGGACGGCCCCTTCCAGGGTCAACCTGCCTTCTTGGGCATCGAGTCGCACCTGGGCCAGTTCCTGTTGGTAGGCGACATCCGGGAAAATTTCCCTCAGGTTCGCCGTTCCTTCATCGGCGCTCAGCGCCCCCAGGAACTGCCGGCTGGGTCCCCGGATGAAGGCCTGGCTGAAAAAGCCGTAGACCGCGCTCCTGGCCTCTTCCCATTGGATCTGCTCGACATCGCTCATTTCAGTCTCCCTGCCCTCAGGCCTTGCGAATCCCTACCCGGCTGTCATAAAAAGAGGCGCTGCCGCCGATGGGGTCGGTCATGCAAACGTCTTTAAGATGGGGGTCCAAGGTCATGACCGGGTTGGCGGAAGCCCCCCGGCCGATCCACTCCCGGGTCGGGGTGTCTTTGCCATCCAATTTGAAGGACTTGGCCCCGTATTGCCAATGCCCCAACGAATGGGGAATAGTCACGATTCCCGGCCGCATGCCTTCGGTGACCAGGGCCTTGGCCTTGACGCCCTCCGCGTTGTCTTGGGAGAAGACCACCACCAGGTCGCCGTTCTTGATTCCTAATTTGGCGGCATCACCGGCGTTGATCTGGACCCATTCCTCCGGGGTGATCTCCATGAGCCAGGGGGACGCTGCAGTCCGGGCCTGGGCGTGAAAGGAAGGGTGGTAAGTATTCAGCCGGAAGGGATACTTTTGCTCATCGCGGACCACCGGCCGGCCCAGGGAATCCCGAATGGGTTCGTAATAAGGCAGCCCGTCGAAATATTCCCCGGTCATGGAGTTCTTGGTGGTGGCCAGCTTCTCGTTATAGATCAGACAGACCTTCTTGTAGGCATGGTTGGTATGGTCCCCTTTGTAGGCCTTGTCGTAATCCTCAAAACGGCCACCCCGGTCCATGACATACTTGATCTTCTCCGCCTCGGTGGCCCCGGGCACCGCGGTGTTTTCCTTATCGCCGTAAGCGATATTGGCCACCATCTTTTTGACCCAATCCCAGTGGGTGACCAGCGGGTCGCCGGGACCGAAGCCGTCCTTGCCATATCCCGGCAGGCCCATCTTGACGCCCAGGTCGCAGAAGATCTGCTCCATGGTCTTGGTGTCTTTGTGCACCGCTTCCACCACCGGTTGCCGCACGCCGCTGGTTTGGGTCAGGATGGTGGGAGCCACGTGGGGCGTGGCATAGTCTTCCAGGAAATGCCGGGTGGGCAGGATGTAGTCGGCCAGGGAAGAGGTCTCGCCCATTACCGCGTCAATGGCGACGAACAGGGGCAGGACCTTGGGGTCCATGACCCCCGCGGCCAGTTTGGTGCCGGCCGGCGCCGAATATAAGACGTTGTTCCAGTAAGTGATGAGGATCTTGGTCTGATAAGGGTACTTGGCCCCGATACTGGGGAAGACCTCCTGGTACACATAATCAAAAGCGAACGGGTACCAGGGACGTTTGGCCGGATAGCCGTTCTTCTTAAACTCGGTGCTCTCCTCGTAGTTGTGTTTGTTCCGATCGATAGGGATGCCCGTGGCCTTGACCTTGCCCGGATGGAGCTTGGCCAGGTTATAGGGGTTGCCCGGCTGGCCGCCCATTTCGTGCCAGTGGGAGCCGCCGTGGGCCTCGCAGCCGCCTTTCCAGGAGAGGTTGCCGATAAGAAAGTTCAGGTTTGCCAGGGTCCGGGCATTATAGACGCCATTGGTGTGCTGCACCGCGCCCCGGTAGAAGTCGGCCACCGCCTGTCGGCCCACGGAGGTGAAGTCCGCCGCGGTCCGTTCGATGACCGCCGGGTCGAGGTCGCAGATTTCGGCATATTGCTTCACGGTGCGCTCAAAGACCCGTTCCTTGAGCATGGTGTAGACGGTTTTCACCGGAATCCCGTTCACGCTGCCGGTGTATTCCAGGTCGGCGGTAGGTACCGTCCGGTCGTCATGGGGTGATCCGTCTTTCCACACCACGAAGCCCTTGTCGTCACCCGGAATCTTGGCGTCCGCAGGACGCAGGAGCTTGCGGTTATCCTGGCGCACCAGGAAGGTGGCATTGCTCCAGGTCAGATGTCCGTCGGCCTCCGCCGCCTTCTGGTTGGGAAACGAGAGATATCGCTTATCCACCCGGTCGTTATCTATCATCCAGCGCATCATGCCCAGGGCAAAAGCCGCGTCGGTGCCGGGCAGAACCGGAATCCATTCCGAGGCCTTGGCCGCGGAGTTGGAGAACCGGGGGTCCACAATGACCATCTTGCCGCCCCGCTCCCGGAAGAAGTTGAGCTTGCGGGCCAGGGCCTGCATGGGGAAATTGGCCTCATAGGGCGTGGTCCCAAAGAAGATGATGTACCGGGCGTTCATGATGTCCGGTTTGAAGTGGGCGCTGCCGTCGCTGCAAAGCTTGAGGCCCACGTGGTGGGAGGTTTCACAGATAGAGGTGTGGTCCATACGAAAGTTGATGGTGCCGTAAGCGTCTCTGAAAAACCGGTCGGTGAACTCCTTTTTCCCATGCTGGATGCGTCCGGGCATGAAGACCACCTGGTTGGCCTTGAGGCCCAACTCCGGCGCCTCGGGGTCGATGGGGGTCTGCAAATCCCGGCAGGCCGCCAAACCGTCCACGTGGCCCTCGCCGAAGAGGTCGCCGCCCTTGATAATCTCCTCGTAGGCTTGGTCCCAGGTGATGGTTTTCCATTGGCCGGAGCCCCGGGGGCCGACGCGTTTCAAGGGGTGTTGCAGACGGAAGGGGTCATAGAGCGTCTGTATGGTGGCGCCGCCCTTGGCGCACACCGTACCGTTCACCTTTTCCGCCTCCTTTGGGTCGGTTTTGTAAGCCAGGTGCGGCTCCATGTTGTTGGGATGATAGGGATTGCCGTCGATCTTTACCAGGACGCCGTCCGCCACCTTGCACTGCAGGCCGCAGTTGCTGTGACAGCCCAGACAGACAGTGCGTACGAACTTTACCTTGGGTCCGGATACGGGGTCCACCTCCGGCGCCCCGCTGATCCAGCGGGCCGGTTTCTCACTGGATTGCATGCAGCCGCCGGTGGCCGCCAGGGCTCCCAGGGCCAGCACGCCTTTAACGAATTTTCTTCTGGATTCGTCCATCTCAAGCCTCGCTTTTCTGGGAAACTGGATTTTCGTAAGGCAGGATCTTGTAGCTACCTAAGAAAAGGATAAACAAGATCGCCATGATGATCAGGCCGAAGGCCGTCCTGAAAGGTTCCGGGGCCAGTTGTTCCCACTCCAGGTGGGTCAAGGGGATGAGCTGGCTGCCGATAGAAAGATTGGCTACCGCATAAAAGGCTCCCAGCATGACGGCCACGCTTGCGGCCAACGAGGCCCCCACGTTTTGCCGCAGGGCGGGGACCAGCACCAGAGCCAGGGGTATCAACATGCCGATGACCACTTGGAAGGCCCAGAAGTAGAAAGAGCGAGGGCCGCCGAGGAAGATGTATGCGGCCAGCTTGCCTCCGGTGCCGGTGAAATTGAGCTGAATCAGATAGATGACCCAAATGACCAACTGGGCCACCAGGGCGAATTTCAGAATGACCCCGAAATCCGCCAGAAACCGGTTCTGTTTAGCCAGAGCCGGACTGGGCGGCGGGGCGATGGTGGTCTTGAGGCGCCCCAGCAAGATCATGAAGGCCGCACCGGAGGAGGCTGCCAGGCTTATGAACATGAAGACCATAACCAGGGAGTGCACCATGACCCGGCCCTTGAAGGCAGACAGCCGCATGCCCACGTAGATCAGAGCCAGAAAGGAGAACACGATGGTCAGATTGGCCCACAGGCGCTCAGCTTTCTGTTGGCGCTGCCGAATCTCCGCGGCCGTGCCTTCTTCTATCTTACCCCGCAGCAGCACCCGGTACAGTTCCGCCCTGGGACGGCCTTCTCGCACCGCTACCATCATTTCCGGCCGGAACAGGTAAAAGGAATGGAAGGCGTAAGTGACGACGCACAGTGGCATAATATAGGCGCCCCAGGCCACCGTCGCGGTCCAGTTCCAGTGGTAATACATGGTGTAGGAGCGCTCCGGGTGGGTCATGTCCACCGCCAGCAAGAGAGGCATCAGGAGCAGGATGAGCAAGGGCAGAAAGGTCCCCACCTTCTGCAGGGGCAGGAAATCCTCATCTCGATAGTAGGCCTTGGCAAACAGGGTGACCAGGTGGGCGCCCACGGCCATGCTGATGAGGAACATGTACATGGCGATGATATAGCCGAAGACCACCCCATGCTTGATCCAGGATAGATATTGAATAGGTTCGTTCATAGTTACCTCCGGGATAAGTAGGAGTAGTCGAGGTTAAGGATGGCCTCGTCGGCATAAACGTAGTGGACCTTGGGTTTAGTGTCCAGGTAGGTTCTCAGTCCCTGGACGGGGTATTTACTCAGATATAGAGAAACTTCGCTTTGGGGGTCGTTCAGGTCCCCGAAGATGCGGGCCTTTCCGGTGCAGGCATCGACGCAGGCGGGCAGGAGGCCCTTGGTGATGCGGTGGTAGCAGAAATCACACTTGTCCGCGGTGCCGGTGAGGGGGTTGATAAAGCGGGAATTGTAAGGACAGGCCAGCACACAGGTATGGCAGCCGACGCATTTGTCCCGATCCACGTGGACTACCCCGTCTTCCGGGGTCCGGTAGGTGGCCCCGGTGGGACAGTCGTTCAGGCAGGGGGCATCCTCACAATTGTTGCACAACCTGGGGAGCAGATGGTTTTTGACGTGGGGGTATTTCCCTTTAATAATCTGCATGACCCAACTGCGAAACACCCCCTCCGGGACATTGTTCTCGCTCTTGCAGGCGATGGTACAGCCATGGCAGCCGATACATCGGTTGGTATCGATGACCATGCCGTACTTCTTGATCGGGGTCGCCGCCTGGGCCAGGTTTCCCGTCTGCAGGATTACCACTCCAGCCCCCAGGGCCGCCGCCGTGGTGCCCAAACCACGGATAAATTCCCGGCGGTCCATGTCCTTGCCAAGTTTTTTCATACCGCCACCTCCATCTCCATTAATCAGAACTTTGAAAAGTTTTTGGTTATCAATCAGGAGCCCCCGGCGCCTGCGACGGGTTCTCCCAGATGCTTCTTAACCAGTACCGGAGTTCCCGGGGCTGACGCTGGCAGGGGTGGCAACCGATCCCTCGGGCGTCCCGCTGCATGCGGATCAAGGGGTCTTCTTGAGGCAAATCTCTTGCCATGTGCGCCTCCCTAACGCTTAGATTTACGAATTCTGAGGTTCCGGGGCTGCCGCCTTTAAATTACCCAGAGCCTTGGTCAGCTCCACCATGACCCCCAATCCCTCCCTGGCCTCGGCGTCCCTCATCTTCCAGACCAAGCCGAAGGGGCCCACCGGCCGGGTCTCGTCCAGATTCACCCGGGCCGGGACCTCCATAAATTTTTCCAGGAATTGAATGAACCCGGGTTCGGAAAACTTCTTGATAATGCCGTGCATCCGGACAAAGCCGTCGCCCATGGCCTCAATGTCCTCAGAGGTATAGGCCGAGGCCAGTTTGGCGTACATATCCACCACGGCCTCCAAAGATTGAATGACCACGGGGTCGGCAAACTTCTTGACGATGCCGTGCATGCGCACAAAGCCGTCGCCCATAATCTCGAAGTCCTCGGTGGTATAGGCCGCAGCAATCTTGGCGTACATGTTGAGAATAGCCGAGTTGATGCGGAAGATGCCTTTTTGCTCCAGATCGTCCAATTTGTCGATGACATGCGGCACCGCGATCTTCAGCAGGGGCTCCAGGTCGTGCCACCAGTCGATGGCGTTCTCCAACTGTTCCAGGGACCAGGCGAGATTCTTCATGTTGAGCAGGAGCTGCTTGAACAGGCGGAAGAAGTCCTCCAACTGAAA
>QYQD01000163.1 GCA_007280345.1 Deltaproteobacteria bacterium
AGACGGGGCCGCGGGGTGGGTCCCTAAAGGAACGCCTCAGGTAAAGTGATTATAACTCTCTTGCCGGGAATGAGGGTAAGAGTTTCTGCTGACGGGGCTTGGCGAAGGGGCGCCGGGTTGGTCTGGCCACCTTAACCCCGGCGGTAGTGTCCTAATTCGATTTTTGGCTTGGCAAGGAATTTGCATATAAAAATCAGGAGATTTCCCCTAAAAAATCAGAGAAATCCTTATCGTTCAATGCAATTTTTTACTTGACTCAGGGAAATTAAGACACTACCATATATCCATTAAAGCCCATCGGCGAAGCCTGTCCCTCGGAGTGACAGGATATCCTTTGCCGATTATGGAACCCCCAGGGAGCACCAGACGTTTGGTCGCTCCCTGTATTGTTTCTGGGCAAAGCCTAAACAATTAGTCCTTATTCAAGGGCGCAGTATCTGTGCTCTATCAGGAAATACATCAAAAGACGCCCAACACTCTGTAGCCAAGGCCGTCCCTTTGGGCGGGAACCCTGCCTGAATCACCCTTTTCCCTTTCTGTTGGACAAACTTAACCGCTGGAATTATATCTGCGTCTAGGCTTGCGAGAACAGCAACATCGTAGGCATCCTGCCATGCTAAGCTAATCATGTCTGTCACTATACCAGTATCTACCCCCTTTTCTGTTGTAGCAGTAATTGGGGCTTCGCACCCCTTATGAGGACAATGGGTAATATGTCGATGGCATTTTGTACACCGCGGCAAGGATTTTGTTGATCGTTTGGAACATTGAGCAATTATCCCTGGCTGCCTATTTATAACAGTCATCATCCAATTATAAAATTTTTGATCGTCATTGTAAGATGCATATATGTGGCATCCCCCATAATCTATTTGGCTTGCACCTATAATTATTCTCGCCTTATCAGCAAGCCACTTACCCAGACCAAACCAATCTATAGCAAACCGAAAGTCATCAACTCCCCGAAAGGCAGCTTCTCGCTCATTGAGGGTTAACTGGAAGTTCCAATAATCCACAAAGACCCTAATGACTAGCAATGCTCGGGTGGGAATAGTTGTCATATGCCCTCCTGCTTTGATAATGCTATACGCAACGACTTAAGTAATTGAACATAAACGCCTGACGGTTTCGTTCCCCAGGCGCCATTGGGAGAAGATAGTCTCCACGGCTTCCACAATGTCTGTCAAAGTTTGAAAATACTGATTATGTGTAGCCAGACGGCGAGTAAGTTTCCAAAGCCGTTCAATGGGATTAAGTTCAGGACTATATGGCGGGAGAAATTCCAAGGACAATCTCTCCCGGTTTTTGTCCCGATATTCTTTATGCAAAACGGCATGATGGTAACGGGCGTTATCGATAATGACCACCACACGCCGACCCGAGTGCGAACTGACTAACCGTAAGTGTTTGAGAAATGATAAGAAAGTCATGGCGTTGAACTTTTCTTCTTCACGACGGAAAACACATTTCCCATCCCGCAATCGAACTGCGCCGAAGTATCCGACGCTTCGACGGGTGGGATGGTGGAGCAATACCGGATCCTTGATCTCCGGCGGCACCCACATCCGGCATCGGGAACCATGTTGCTGGAAACGCACCTCATCCATAGCCCAAAGGTCGACCGCATTATCTCTTGCGAGAAGGCGGGTTTTTTTTAAACTCCTCCTTCTGGAGGGGATCGGCGCCGGCAATAAGAGGACGCGGCTTGCGCAGGCGGAAGCCAAACTGTCGAAACAACCTTTGACACTGTCGCACGCCCAAATCAATTTGCCACTGCTTTCCAATAAAAGCAGCCAGGGTTTTGCCGTCCCAGAGGTTCGAAGAAAAGCCGAAATCTTTAGGAGACTTCCGCAGCGCCGCAGCAATTTGCACCAGATGTTCCTCGGTCAGTCGCCTAGGTCTTCCCGGGCGGTCCCCTTCGACCAATCCGGCAAGGCCTTCCTCATCATAGCGCCTCACCCAATTTGCCACGGTACTATGGGCGTCTCCAAGAAGTCCGGCTACCTCACGGCAGCTCATGCCCTGTGCCACAAGCAGGATACCGTGCAATCTATGATCATACCGCGATTCCTGAGACCGACGAATCTCCTCTTGCAGGCCAGGGATTGCCATTGCCGCATCGGGAATGGTCAATGCTTTCATGCATAACTTATATAATCTGCCGCTGATTATGTCCAATTATTTATGACGCTATGTATAATTACATTCCTCCGGAAAAGCCATGAAGAGAGAAACGGCCCCCCTGGGGGAAGCATTGCATCTCCCCTCAGGGACAATGGTGATCGTTTTTGATGAGAATCTACCGCGTCTCGGTCAGCCCTCTTTAGGTTAACAATGGACCCGACGTCACTTGACGCCGAGGAGCAAATTTATCATAATGCCCGGGACGTAAGCTATGCAGCTGATGAACGCTACCGCGATCTGAGAGGGCTATCGGACGTTTTAAACCAGGCGACCCAGACGAAAGAGCGGATAGCCCCCAACCGGCGAGGGAATGCTGTGTCCGCTCTGGTCTCTATGGAGGATCTGTGCCTTCTGCAGGTTCTGGAGGACAAGCTCGACAACGAGGCGGCGGAAATAGCCGCTTTATGACTCCGCCAGCCCGCAACCTTGATATGGTCCAGCAACCCATCAAGGTCATGTAATGACGATCGGCCAGTCGGTCAGTCGTCTTAAGGCAACCGACAGTTGGAAAGGAAGATATTATAGCCTATGAATTTTAAGATCTTTAATTTTCTAAAAAAGAGCAAACCGCCAACCGGACTGCAAGAACAGGCTTCTCAGGTCTTGGAGGAAATCAAAGACCTGAGAAAGCACTTGCGTAAACAGAATTTTTTATTGGAATCATTCAAAAACGAAATAATCAAGGCGATCATTGATGACCGACGCCCTGGGATAGATCCCTACTGCGACGTAGCCGATGCCTTTTTTTATTATGAAGCGGCGCTGCAATCCAATGACCACGTGAGTCCTGAACAACTTGAGGCCCTGGAAATTATCTGGGATAAAATAGACAATTTAATGTCACTGGTCGGCTTGCAGATCATGCGTCGAGCCGGGGGGGATTTCGACGCCAAGATTTATGAAGCCATTGAAAATCGGGCCGACGGCGCGGCTGAGTTAATTGTTTTACAAGTTCTGCAGCCGGGTTATATTTTTAAAAATATGGTTCTAAAGCCCGCCAAGGTCGTGGTCGGCAAAAAAAATCATCATTCAGAAGGGTAAGATAGGGAAAGATGCGAGAGATTATCTTTGGCATTGATTTGGGAACTACCAATTCCAGTATCGCCTATCTCAAAGACGGCAAGGCTGAAGCTATACCCATTGAAGAGGGCCAGGCCCTGGTTCCTTCCGTAGTCAGTCTGGACGAGGCTGCCAATACCATCATCGTCGGCCGACCGGCCCGCAATCGGCTGGCAGCCTTCCCGGACCACACCGTCCGCTCGATCAAGCGGCGGATGGGTCAAAATACCCCGGTTCGATTGGGGGCCCAACAGTTCTCTCCTGAGGAAATTTCATCCTTTATTCTCAACCACCTGGTTTTTAAGGCTTCCCAGGTCATCGGGCACAAGATCAAGCAGGTAGTCATCACGGTCCCGGCCTATTTTAACGATGCCCAGCGGCGGGCCACCATTCAGGCCGGAGAGTTAGCCGGCCTGGAGGTCACCAGAATCGTCAATGAACCGACAGCCGCCGCCCTGGTATATGATTACATTTCTTTTCAGCAAGAAACCTCCTCCCCTTATATCATGGTTTATGACCTTGATGGCGGTACCTTTGATGTCTCCATTTTAGAAGTTAAGGGAGAAATCAAGGAAGTTCTGGCTTCTTGTGGCGACACCGCCCTGGGGGGTGATGATTTTGATGAGTGCTTGGTGGATTTTTTTCAGGAACAGCTTAGCGATAAGGTTCGGGGAGAACTGTCGCTGGATACCACCGCCAGGATCAGACTACGGGATATTGCCGAAAAAACCAAGATCGGTTTGTCAGATCAACCTTTTTATCAGGTTTCTGAGGCCGCGGTCCTCTCGGTTGCAGGCAAGCCCCTAAATCTGCATCTGGTGATCAAACGGCGTGAATTTGAGGAGTTGGTTATCGATCTGGTGGAGAGAACCGCCGGGAAGGTCCAAGATGCCCTGCAGGAAGCCCGGCTCCTGCCCGAGGATATCGGCAAAATTTTCCTGGTGGGGGGAGCCACCCGGATGCCGGTGGTACAGGATATGTTAAAGGAGATGTTTGACCGGCCGATCTACCATTCCATTGATCCGGACCTTTGTGTGGCGTTGGGCGCGGCCGCCCAGGGAGGGTTGATTAGCGGCGAGCCCATCGGTCACATCTTGTTAGACGTTACCGCCCATTCGTTGGGCATTCGGACGATTGACGAAATTGACCCTGAAACCGGCGAAGCCGACTGTTTTTCCATAATTATCCGGCGGAATACCAGGATTCCCACCCGCAAGGCCGAGGTTTATTTTACCCTGACCAAGAATCAACTGGTGGTAAGCATCGATGTCTATCAGGGAGAGCAGGCCTCTTGCCTGGAAAACGTGCCGGTGGGCAGTTTTGACTTTCCCCTCAAACCGGCTCCGGCCCTTTCTCCGGTCATCGTTGAATTTGCCTATGATAAAGAAGGCCTGATCCATATTACCGTGGACCAAAAAGGCTATCAGAACCAGAAAGAGGTAACTCTGGATATCCGCCAGAAAAAGATTATCAACCAGGAAATCAGCACTCCGGCTGGTAAGGTGGTGAACTATATCATTGAGAAGGCCAGGAATCTGCTCGCGGCGGCGCGCTTGCCCGGGGAGTTGAAAAACGACCTCAACAGGCTGGTCGGGGCTTATGAACAGGCCCTGGCGGTCGGAGAGGGCGATCAGGATATCGATGCCTTGGAAGATGAGCTGTTGGCCACCATCGAGGACGCCGAAGAAAGGCTGTTAGAGCTCAGCATTGTCCGGTTAGGAAATTGCATGGTGAACACTGTGAAGTAGCCGCAAAATTATTTTTCGCGGAGGCGATTTTTTCCTTG
>QYQD01000063.1 GCA_007280345.1 Deltaproteobacteria bacterium
GATAATAGGGTCCCGTGTGGCTGCCGCTGCCGTTTCTCAGGAGGGCCCGGGCCTGGTCCAGGACATGATCCACTTCGGCCATGAAGGCATCGTGTTGGGAATCTCTCTCTTCGGCAGTGGCCTTCTTGGTCTTCTCCAGGGCGGTCTTTAAATCTGCCAGCCAGCTGCTGCGATCCCCGGCGAGACTGTTGGGCAGAGTGCCGGTGTCCCGCTTGAACAACTCGGCTTTTAAGCGTTTTTCCGTCAAGTCTAATTCTTTGATGAAGGCGTCGGCTTCGCCTTTGGGGTCTCCCTGTCCGGTGGAGCGGGAGAATTTGGCGAACTCGCAAGCATAGGCGGCCCAGCCGCAGGCCAGGGCGTTGACCAATCGGGGAATGGGCAGTTCCAGCAGGGATGAGCCGGCCACCCAGAAATTCTTGGCTCGGTGCTGGAGACTGTCCACGCTCATATTATATTCAGGGTTGGAGGCAATGGAGTCCACAATCTTGGCCCGGATGGGATCGCCGATCCCCGGGGTCAAATCAAAAAACAGGCGCTGAGCTACGGCTTCTTCCAGTTGATCGCGACTGAATTGGGCATCCGCCTTGTTGGCATGGGCGAAGAGGTGACAGAAATCCGTGGGCGAATTATGGGAAATGAGGGGCGGCATCCCCGCCACCGGATACTGGGCTTGAAACGGCCGGTAAGGGGAAGCCTTGTCGGGGCTAAAGGGCACACTGCCTCCTTTATGGGTCAGCAAGGTGTAATTAACCCCCTGGGTGTGATAATACTCCATCTCCATCAAGGCCCCATAGCAATTGGCCTTCATCAGGTTGTTAGGTTTTTGGGCCCCGATGATGAAGTAGCCGAATAATTTGACCTTTTGGGGATCCCGCATCAGATACACGACGTCTCTGGCATTGTAGCACACGTCCAGGAAAGAGCCGCTGCCGGTACCGCCGAAGAGGGAGCAGGCGATGTAAACATCCAGGTAGTCGTCGTCGTCGGTCAATTCCTGCACCCGACGGTTCACCGTCTCCCGGAACCTATCCACATTGTAGTGGAAGGCGATCTTGCCGTAGGGGCGCGTCCCGCCGGCCCCGTCCCGGAAATTGATGTTGATGGGCAGGTTGTCGGGAAACCAGGCCTTGACGGCGGGGTG
Organism: Deltaproteobacteria bacterium; assembly: GCA_007280345.1. Classification (GTDB taxonomy): domain Bacteria; phylum Desulfobacterota; class QYQD01; order QYQD01; family QYQD01; genus QYQD01. The sequence continues at coordinate 1,142 of QYQD01000063.1, forward strand.
CTGAGCCATGGTGGCGCTATCAAGATTTTGCGACAGGACGATGGTTTCATCGGGTCGGAACTGCAAGTCTTCGCCTAAAAAACGGGTCAAGATATTGACCCCCGGGTCATCCCCCGTAAAAGTGTCCAGATGGAGAAACTTGCAATTTCTTAAGGCTTCCAAACGGCCGTGCTCTTCCACCATCCGCCGGCGCAACCGATAGAGGACGCTCTTTCCCACCCCGCCGATGCCGATAATCAGCGATGCCATGCTTACGCTCCTTTTGCCTGGAATTCAGCCCGGTTATTGCGAATAGCTCTTTTTATATTTGACCGCCAGCAGGTAGATGAAGCCCGCAGCCATCCCCAGGACCAGGATGACCAGGGCGACCCCCACGCTCCGGAAGTCGAAGAGGTCCAGGCTGCTCACCAGCCAGACCAGGGCCAGGGTGCCGCAGAGGATCCAGGCCCCCAGCCGGGCCGGCCGGGCCCGCTGGGCAATATAGAAGCAGACCCGCCGCACTGCCAGCCAACTCAACAACAGTAGGGCCGCGACCACCAGGGTGAATAAGACTTCTTTAAACTGGAGCCCTGCCGGGGGGAGCTGACCCTGCCATTGTAGCCACATGAATTCCCGTAGCGAATTATCCACCGGATCTCCCTTGCCTCAGGCTTATCTGTGGAAAAAAGAAAGTTGCCATTGAAACAGTTTGTCGGCCTCCATATCCTTGCGCCGGGCCATGGCGCTGGATTTCTTGCGGGCCGTCTCCTGGTAGCTGTAGGTTCCCCGGGTGCCCTTGACTCCCATGGTCTTGACGCCCTCCTCCTCCTCCGGGGCCGCAGGGGCGCGGGCCACCTGATAATCCATCTGGCCGCTCAACACCCCTTGGCAAACCTGCACGGGCTTAAGAATTTCCGTGGGGTAGGCCAACACCACCAGGTGCTCCGTGCCCTTGGTCTCGTCCACCCAGAGCCAACTTCTCTCCGTCTCGGGCAGGCGGTAGGTCTTGCCCGGCTGCACCGGATTGCGCTGGGAGGTGACCTCCAGAGATTCCGGGGAAGAGGGGAAGAGCTGCTGCCAGCGGCCTTGAGCGTCCTTTTGATAGACGTACACGTAACACTCCTGGGCCGGCTCAAAGGTGAGGGAGAAGTCGTCATCCTCTTTGAGGTTCATGCCCGAGGTCATGGCTCTTTCCGCCTGGCCCCGGCGGTAAACCGCCTGGACTTTCAGGGTCGGCCGGCGCCCGGCTTCGGCGTAAGGGCGCATGGTGTTCACCACCGTCACCCGCCGGTTTTGCTCCTGCCCGGCTTCGGTGTCGTTGCCGGCCAGGGGCTTATCGGGGCCAAACCCCCTGGCCTCCAGTTGCTCGGGGGCCAGGCCGTAATGCTTCACCAGATACTGCTTCACCGCCTCGGCGCGCCTCTGGGACAGGGTGCGGTTGAGGCGGTCGTCGCCACGGTTGCAGGTATGGCCCTGGATCTCAAAGAAATTGAGCCGCAGTTTGCCGCTACTCAGGGCCGCGCCCAGTTCTCGCAGGATGGGGAGGGCGTCGGAAGAAATTTCGGCGCTGTTCAGCTCGAAGGGGATGTTTAAATTCACTTCCCGGGGGCTGGCGGCGACCTGTCGCTCGCTACCCTCAGGCCTCACCCTGACCCCCATGGTCTTGAATTTCCCCGAGTCCGGGGGCAGGAGTTGCCGTTTGATCTGATCGGCCGTAGGCCGGCTCTGGGTTTGGGTTTCACCCCAGACAGCCCCCCCCAAGAGGACGGCCACGATTACCATAACCTGGATCAGCTTATACCGGTTCATACCCTGTACTCCCTGAAGGTGATTTACTATCTCTATCAAGAAAAGGAGCGGTTTTTGCACACCTATACGAAAAATTTCTTCCCGAGGGCGTGCCGGACGGGTCGAGGGAGCCATCGCTCCTCCGGGTTCCCCGCCAACTCTACGTTTCTTCTTGCAAAAGGGGCGAGGAAGGAGGCTGGGGTTTCGGTTCCCGGCCGCCCCCACCCCATCTCACCTACCTTTACCGCACCTCGCCGATCATGATGAAGGGGCTCCAGAAGAAGGGGTGTTCATAACCCGCCTTGCGCACGTCGGCCCGAGCCTCCTGGAGGGCCGTGAGTTTGTCCTTGCCGGCCTTCAGGTTGCCGAAGAACTTCTCCGCCAGGAGAATGGTGGATTTCTCCTCCACTTTCCACAGGGAGACCAGCACCGATTTGGCCCCAGCGTACTGGAAGGCCCAGCCCATGCTCATGACGCCCTCGCCGCTGGTGCGCTTGCCCAACCCGGTGCTGCACGCGGTCAGGGTGGCGTTGTCGCAGGTCAGGTTGAGCTTCATCACGTCGCTCATGGTGAGGAAGCCCCGGGGGCGGTACTCTTCGCCGCCGCCGGACTCGGGATAGAGGAGCAAGGCCGGTTCCACGATGTAGGGCAGCTCCCGGGCCAGGATGCCGTGGGTGGCGAACACCAGGTACTTGTCTTTTTCAATGCCGCTCAGGTTTTGCTTGGTGGCCGCGGAACCCACCAGGAAGCGGCCATCGGGGAAGAGGCCTTTCAGTTTGTCGGCCAGCTCCCGGGTGTAGGGCAGGGGCTCGAACTGATCCCGCAGGCTCTTCCACTCGTCCTTCTGGGACATGCTCATGAGCCGCCGCTGCACTTCGCCTCCCGGGGCCTGGCCTTTGCCTCCCGCCATGGGATCGGCCACCATGCAGAGAGACTGGGAGGAACTGGTGGCCTTCCGTCCGGCGCGCATGATCTTCATGGTGGTGGCGGAGAAGTAGTAGCTTACCTTGTATTGATCCGCCACGTATTTCACTCCCTGGGGATAAGGGCCGTATTGGCCCTGGGCCATCGTGGTCTGGGCCGGTCCTTCCGCCACCAGGCTTTCAAAGGGCAAAACCTCCAGGATGTCGTCCGGGATAATGACCACATGCGCCCCGGCCCCCACCTGGGCCAGCGCTGGCTTCATCAGCAGGTCGTAGAGTTCTTTGGCCAGTTTGGCATCGTAGCGCTCCAGCTGGCTCTTGGAACTCACTTCCTGGAAGGGCGCCAGGTATTGCTGCACCTTCTGGCGCAGGGCGGCGCGGCTGACGGGCGCCTTGACCATCTGGACGATGGCCCCGCCCTTCACCAGCCAGACCAGGGTCGCGTCGTCCGTCACTTTATAGCGCAGCAGGTATTCCCCGCCGGTCAGGGGCACCTGGGACGGGCTCACCGGCTGAGGATACCACAGGTCTGCGTAGGCGGGGTTTTTCTGGCGCAGTTCAGCGACGAACTTGTCCTTCTGGCCGGCCAGTTTCCTCACTTCCGCATTCAGGCGCTGCTGGGCCTCGGTCTGACCCCGCTGCTGGGCCAACAGGCTTTGGCGTTTCAAGGCCGAAATCTGGTTTTCGATGACCGTTTCGGCCTTCAGCGCCTGCAAGTGACTGGTGAGGGGCACTTTAGAAAACTGGTCCACCAGGGCAGCGCCGGCTAAAAACCCCGCCGTCATCAGGGAGGCCCTTAAAGCAAAATTGGTGGCCGATTTGGCAATACCGCTACCGACGCTGGCCATCGGGACAATAGCTCCACCCACAACCAGCCCCCATTTGAGGATAGTCAAGCCGGTGCCGATGGCCCTTTTCTTATTGCGTTCGGATACATAGAAGTCGGTATGCGTATTGCCGGCCAGATAAGCGATTTCCCTGGCCAGGACATAAGCCAGTTCTTCTTTGCTCCCCAGCATGTCCAACAGACCGGTGGTTACATAAATATTGCCGGGAAAGGAAAACACATTGGGTATCGGATCATTCAGAACGGTGACCTTCAAGTCCGGCAAGGGCCGGTCCGCCGAGGCGGCCAGCGAGGTCACCATCTTCTGCAGGGACTTGTTCAATCCCTCATCTTCCAAAACGAAATATTGCTTTTTGATTAACAGATCACATTGACTGCTGAGCTTATCGGCCTCGGTTTGGCTGGACGGGGTGGACGGCTCCGCAGCCGGCGCGGCGGCTTTTTCCTCTGAGGTTTGCGCCTGCAGACTGATGGGCCAGGTCCAGATCAGCAGAAAGATGGCTACCCACGCTGTAACTTTGTTCTTATACGACATCACAGTTACCCCCTCCTACCTTCTGAGCCAGGCCCATTTTTGTTTGCTGTTTGACTGCGTGTCCAACCGATAGATAAATTGCCGGCCCCGGTATTGCATGTTGGCGGCCACTATCTGTTGTTGTTCCGGGGGGATTTTTTCGTAAAGTTTGTTGTGGGGATAAAAGTACACCACGGTGGAATTGGGTCCCTGGGACTCCAAATAGACGGTCACCATGATCCCCGTATCAGCAGCGCCGCCGCCGAAAATGGGTTTGCCGTCGTGATAGATGGGCTCCGTATCTTTATAATCCACCTGGGCCCGGTCGCGGCCGGGAGTGCTCGGGTTTACGGAGGTATCGGCGCCGGAGGTTAGCAAGGTAACATGATACACCTCTGCCAGCGGCCTTGGGATAGTAGTTTTAATTTCCGTTTGTTTAAACGTTTCCGAGCCCGTGGCAGCTACTTTGGATTGCACCTCTTGCATCTGTTCCTTCTGATCCTTAATCTGCTTTTGCTTGATTGCGACCACGGCCAACCCTATGCAACCCGAAATCATCGGAATAAAGACGAATAACATCGTCAAGGTCAAGATCTTTTTCATCAGCATTCCTTCCCTTTTGGTTCTGGTGTCAGACTGGTTCGGTCCCCAAGATTACGGTTTCTTTTCAGGAATTTCGACCAGGGAAATGAGGTGGTTCTTCAAGCCCCGCTGTTTGAGGCTTTCCACTTTCTGCTTGGCATTCTCCGCCGCGGCGTCGCGAAAGCCGGCCTTATGGAAAATATCCAGCGCCTTCTTCCCGGCCTCGGCCCGCTTCTCTCCTTCAAAATCCTGCAATACCGCCTTGATGAATAAAGAACAGAGGGCGGCATGCTCATAAGACCCCTGGGTCTTCATAAACATGTCCAACTTGCCGAAGGGCATGACCTCGACGGCTTGGGAGGGCGGGGGTGCGCCTTCGGCCGCTTTGTCGCTCGTTTCCGACGGCTTGGAGGTGGTGGCGGCCACTTCCTGCGCCACGGCCTCCTTGCCGCTCAAGGCCTCGGTGAGCACCCGGCTCCGGGTGTATTCCGCCATCTTGAAGGCCTCGTCTTTTTTCCCTTGCATTACCAGGGTCATGATCAGGGCCTCATAAGTGGCCAGATGTTTGAATCCCTGGGTGGAGCTGGAAAGGAAATAGGTGCGTTTGCCCTCGGGCAGGAGGTCTCGCACCTCTTCCAGGGCCTTGACGGCCTGCCTTAAATGATTCTCGGCCTGAGGGTATTCGTTCTTGCCCAGGTAGCTCAAGCCCAGCCCGGCCTCGACCCCGAAGCTCATCTGGGGGGTTTTCTGGCGATCGGCTTCCTTCAGGGCCTTACTGAATTCCTGGAGAGCGGCGTCATATTTTTTCTCTTCCAGGGCCAGGCGTCCCAGACCGATGTGATATTGGGCCTGGCGATAATAATTGGCCGCCTCCCCCGTATTCTTTTGGGCAAAGGCCACATCCCCCAGGTGATACAGGGCCTCCCGCTTCACCGCGCCCTCCCCGGTCAGTTGGGAAGCCTCCTGGTAGGCGGCCTTGGCGTCGTCTAAACGTCCGGCTTTCTGAAAGGCCTCGCCGATGGCAAGAATAATCGGGCCCATCCCTTTTTCGGCCTTGGCCCCTTGGGCAGCCTGCAAGGCCGCCCTAAGGTGGCGGGCGCTCTCTTCGTCATCCCCCAGGCGCAGATAAACGTCCCCCAGGCTAAGCTCGATCTTGACCTTGTCCAGAGGAGCGAGCCCGCCCTTGAGGGCCTGCTTGTAATAGTGAATCGCTCCCGGAAAATCACCCCAGTCATCGTAGGTCTGGCCGAGGTTTCCCAGGACCCGGGCGGCCGCCGAGGGTTGCTTCACATCCTGGTAGAGTTTCTGGGCTTCCCGAAAGGCCTCCAGGGCCCCGGTATAGTTGCCCACGTCCTGGGACAACTTCCCCAGCTTTTCCGTAGCCAGGGCCACCCCAGCCCGGTCGCCGGCGGCCTCGAAGGCCTTCAACGCCTCTTTAAACTTGTTGTCCGCTTCAGAGAACTTGAAGTCCTGGGACAACTTCTCCCCGGCCTTGAGCAATTCCTCCCCCTTGGGATCGCCTTTAGCGCCCAGCGTTCCCGGAAGCAAGAGCAGAGCTGCCAAGACCCCCGCCACTACCAGTTTTGTCCTACCCGTCATTTTGCCTTACCCCTCTCTTGGAGTTGATCTTTCGCGGTCTTTTCCACTCCGTCCAACCAGGCATTGGTTTGATTGATGCCTACGGACTGGGATTGGTCAAAGGCGATAAGTACAGGTTTGCCACTGGAACTGGTTTTCAAAAACCATTGTGATTGGTTCGGCCCTTTCAAAGCCATATAGATGACTACGTCAAAATTCGAATCGCTGACGCCGTCTGGTAGGTTACTTTCCCGCTGGGCCACCTCAGCGAAAATACGCCGTCGCCGCAGGGCTTCCACCATAGTATTATTGGCTTCTTCCATACTTCGAACTAGCAAATCGCGACTTTCCAAGGGAATAGTCGAGGCATCGCCGGTATACTTGATGCCTTTGTCCAGCAGCAGGCTCCGGGAGGGCAGCACCACCAGGGCCCGGGTCTTAAGGGGGGGCCCGCCGCTGGCTCTGATTTCGGCCAATACTTTGTCCTGGTCAACTTTCTGAGCTTCCAGCGCTGCTTCGGAGCTGGTAAATGTTTTATCCCCATAGCGATAGGTCATTTGTACGCAACCAGCCACCAATAGGAGACACGCGGCGCCGATAGTGGTCCTGACAATAAGATCGAGACATCGCCATCTATTAATTTTTTTCCTCGATATAATGCCATCTCCTCCCTCGACTAAAAGGTTCCTTCTTCCCGCTGTTCTCCGTCCAACTTCATCAAGATATCCGGCCTTAATTGCACACCTGGGGCCTCATCCTCGCCCGGTCACCCGTCCTCCGGCGGCCAGAGCCCCTTTACTTTGCGGCTGCCGCCTGCTTCTGTCTTTTCAACAATCCTTCCGTCTGACTTTCCAGGTCCTCCAGCCACTGCCGGAGCCAGGCCGACCCGCCGGCAGGCAAGGACTTCGCCCCACTCGGCATGGGCTTCGCCATCGGCACCTGAGAGGCGTTTAAGATGGAAGTCCTTACCACCCACTCTTCTTGACCGGAATCCTTGAGGATCAACAGGATATTGACGTCGTATTCCGGCCGCTGGACCAGGGCGGGACGGTCGCTCTTTTCCACCACCACCTGCTTGAAGGCGTGGCGCTTTTGGAGGGCTTCCGCATAGAAGGCGTGATACTTTTCCAGGTACTGCTTGATTATCTCCCTAACTCTTTCCCCGGCTGCGTGGAGATTTTTCTGTTCGCCGGACCCGAACATGGGGCTCATTACCTGCATCTGGGCGGACATTTGGTCCTGCATCTTCATCTGATAGAGGCCGAGGGCGGTGGCGGAGGGCAAGACCAATAGGGCACGGTCGGCCACCGGCTTGCCCCTTTCCGGAATCTCTGAGAGGGCTTGCTGAAAAGTCTGGTCCGCCTCCGCTTGTGTCTTGTATGCCTTCCCGTCAAAACCCATATGAAAGTTAGAAGTCATGGTTCCTGCGATCATGCTTGCGCAGCCCCAAACACCCGTCACGACCAGACATACCAGCACCACAATTCTCATCCCGTTCCCCATAAGAGTTCTCCTTATTATCGTCACTTGAATCGCCCTGGCGAATTGGCAGCCACCGCCTCGTTACCGCCAATTTCAGCTTCGCTGCTGGTGGTCAACAAGATTCGGGGGCGCCAGGCCGGGCGCAGGCCTTTATCGATAGCGTTGCAGCAGTGGACAGGCGAGAGTGGTCGGAAAATGGGGAAGCGGGAAAGTTTTTTGGGGGGCTTTATGAGCGGTATACTTTGCCGTTCATAGTCCGGATCGCAGGGCATGGCTTTACCCTGGAACGTGGCCGGTAATTGCCCAATTTTCATGTAGAGTCAGCCTTTACTAATAAAAGTGCGCCCTGAAGGTACGCCTCACCCTTCCCTGGGTTTAATGCCAATCCCTTCCTGGTGATTTAGTCGATAGCTCCATGGCTTATTCACTGAAATTCTTAAATTTATCAACAGCGTTTTAGGCAGCATATCATCTTTTGATTGCCACTTTGTATGTAATATTAGATACTTTTACTAATTTGACCTTATGGTGCGGATACCTTAGCACCTAGATTATTAATTGTAAAGAGAAGTTTATTTGGTTCGATGGGCGCAGGGTTTTCCTGCAAGGATCACCCACATCACGTAGGGAGACCAGCGCTGCCGTTTCTCTGGCCTCGTAGGTGCGTCTGGCAGTACTCAGAGAGGTCTCAGATTAAAGATCTGTTTTATCCACATTGCCTATGTAAAAATCCTCACCATTCTTGGTTAGATTACCAAATAGAACTTAGAGGATGGTGACCATGTCAGATGGAGGCTGGTTTCCTCTGATCGTCTCATCGCCGAAACCTTGCCCCCTGGCTGAGTTAATTCCATAAATGTATTTAGCTAAAGAATCCACCTGCTTATGAGAGGATAGCGAGAAATATGGAACAGCGGAAATTTAAAAATGGCCTATTGACTCTGCTCAGCAAATAACTTAACAGCCTTAAATAACATGGTTTTTAACAAGCAAGCCTATGAAGTCATGCTCCTCAGGAAGCGATGAAGCTGACACCTTGGACACACCGGTTGACCTCCAGTGCCAAAGAGCTTATATCCGGCCCCCACCGTGGGGGATCGGGAAAACCTCGTAAACGTTACCTGACAGAGGTATGATTTCGATTTAATCATCACTTTTGGGAGCGTCAACCTTTCCATTGTCTACTCAATGCCTGTGCATCGACCAATACAATTACCCCAAACGAACTCATGGGCCGCAAAATTACTGAGCAGAGTCAATAGGCCATTTAAAAAAATATTACTGGGCGTCATGGTATTCGGTTTCCTTCAAGTTTTTTCCGATATTCGGGTGGTCTGGGCAGGATGTGAAGCCCTCCTTAAGGAAGGAGATAAATTTTCCCAAGAGGGAAAGTTTTCGGAGGTGGCAGGGAAATTCCGGGGGGCGCTTAAGTCGTATGAGGCCTCCAAAGAAAAAATCGAGGTGGCCCGAAGCCTGGACCGGCTCGGGAAGCTTGCCATTGAGCTAGGCAACTATCAGACTGCAGTGCAGGTCATGGGGCAGGCCCGGAAGCTTTACCAGGAGGCGGGGTTAACCGCCCAGGAAGTAGCCGTGCTGAGGCTTATGCGCTTGGCCTATGATGAATGGGGCGATTTACCCGGCGTTAAATATCATTGTCAACCCCTTTGACATTAGGGAAACGGAATCGCTCTCGAGGCGCCCTCTGTGTTCCTCCCCAGGGGCCGATTTTCTTAAGACGCTATCTTGCGCGAGGTGCCAAGCCACTGGCCATGGTCGCCTCATCTAAACGGAGTGTTCGAAACCGGACCGTTGGCCATGGCAACCTTATTATTCGGGTAGTTGGGTAGTTGGAGCGGCAGCAGCTATCGAGCCCAGGTGTCGAGTTCTGCCCTCTGTACGCAACTGACGGGAAAGAAAAACGTGATCGATATGAGGTCGTAAGATAGCATTAAACGACATGGAGCGCCAGGTCGAACTCCTTATAAATCAAACCCTCCTTGACTCGGCTGAAAACACAACATCTCGCAGAGCCAGGTGTCCCGGACTGTCAGGGCTTTCATGCGACCCCGCCGCTTGCAACCAGTATGCCAAGGTGCGCAAATGAGACAAAAAGTGAGTTTGGCTACACGCGCTACCTATGGGGGAAATACGGGCGTTTCGGAATGCGGTGTAATTGGGAATGTGGGTTCGTGTTCGTTGTAATACGGGCTTTAAGCGAACCCGGCAAACGTAGAGGTGGTGAGAGTTTACCCTTTTTGGGGCATTGTGGGGAATAAAGGTGGGGGAAGTGGATCGCATACCCTGCCAAGTGGGTAATTGCCATCCTATATGGGGGGCAAGTGGGTAATTGACGTTCATGTAAGTTTTATTATCCATTTTTGTAAGATTGTGAAAAATCATGCTTCGTCATTTTTTTCGCTTGTTTCGTTGATCAATTTTAGGACGCCGTAGATTGCCTGTCTGACCACCGGGATATCCATGAGTATGCCGGAGATTTTTAATTCCTCGGCCACCTTGATCATCAGCCCGGCCTCTTGGTGAAGCCGCTTGATCTCTTTCCGGGCGTCCCGGGCCGCGTTCAAATAAGCCACGGCTACGTTGCTGCTGGGGTTGACCTTGGCGAATTTTTCCAGGGCCACACTCTCATTTTCCTCGAAAGCTGCCAGGTTTTCCCCGATCTGGGTTTTGGAATCGCTGGCGTCGGCAAGGAGGCCCCAGCCGCCGGTGAGCTGGCCACAACCCTGCGCCGTGTGAATAGCCAGGGCGATCTTGGCGTTTTTGTCCGTGGTCCTGAGCACCTGGTAATGAGCGAAGAAGACGATCACCCGTTCCCATTTCAGATCCGGCTGGATGCAAAGGGTGACGTTGGGGTATCTGAAGCCTTTATCTATCCCCAGGTACAGGTCGTAGTCGGGGTTGTAGTAAGGGTCAGGTGTCATTTCTTCACCTCTCCCGGCTTGATCCCGAACTGGTTAAGGAGCTGCCCGGCCGCCTCTTTCTTCAGAACGCTGTCGGCCAAATGATTCAAAGTGCCGTCCGGCAAAATGAGCCCATTACCCCTCAAAACTTTAAACCCCTCCATGACTTGGAGAGCATCCACCTGGGCCAGTTCCGCCCACCCTTGGAAGTCTATCCTGGTTTTCTGCCATAGGGCTTCCAGGTCCACCTCCTGGCCCGGGGGCGGGGAGTTCGGGAGGGTGCGCTTCGCCTTGGGCCAAGCCGCGGCCAGGCTCATAAGGATGGGGTCACGGACCATGAGGGCCACACCTTGGTAGTTCTCGGCGGCCCGGTGGATTAGGAGGGCATCAGACCAGCTCATATGACCTTCTCCTTTTGGATGCGATTTCAAACCACATGCAGCGCCATGTCGAACTCCTTATAAATCA
>QYQD01000144.1 GCA_007280345.1 Deltaproteobacteria bacterium
GATATTCCGGCAAACCAAGCGCATGGCCGCAGCCCTGGAGAACTTTTTTGATAATATACAGAGAGACCTGGCGCCACTCATTACGGACTTAAGTAATGCCTCGCAGAAGATTTCGCGACTGTCAGAGAATGTAGATCAAAAGCTTAACCAGACCAATGACCTCTTTGCCGTCATAAAAGACACGAGCGAGGCAATGGCCATGGTATCCCACCTTATCAAAGAAGGAGTGACCACCACAACCACATACGTTAGAAGTGCGGCTGCCGGCTTCGGGGCCGTCTTTGAGTTCTTATCCAAACACACAGGCAAAGGAGGTGGCAAACATGGCGAGTGATGACAGAGGTTATAGCGCAGGGGCGGTAGTTCTTTCGTTCTTTATTGGCAGCCTGGTCGGTGCAGGCCTGGCGGTTCTCCTGGCTCCCGCTTCAGGGAGAGAAACGCGGGAAAAGATCAAGGGATGGGCCGACACCGGTAAAGACCGAATTACCGGCCTCGGCGAAGAGTTAAAAGAGAAGGCTGCGCATGTTTTTGAACATGGCAAAGAATATTACGAACAAAAGAGACAGATATTGTCTTCGGCCATCGAAGCTGGTAAAGAGGCCATGGAAAAAGAAAAGTCGAGGCTTTCTGCAACAGAATCAGAGACTACTACCGCAACAGATTAGACGAAGGATACCAGCTTAGGCCCCATAAAGACGGGGGAAAGGGGAACTATATCTCCTGTTCCCCCCACTTTAGTTTGTTACGTAATATAGAGAAGTAACCTCTCGCCGGTGATTTTACTATGTGCAGCAGCCCCCTTGCCCGGCAGACATTCACAGTTATGGATTCACCCCGGCCCAACTCATAGTTGACCTGCCCGTCCAGGATCAGGTGTACATCCGGAGACCCGGCAGTTACTTTTACTTTTATATTTGCCGAATCAGGAAGTATGATCGGACGGCTGCTCAACATAAAAGGGCAAATAGGCGTCATTATAATCAGCTTTAGTTCCGGATGGACGATAGGCCCTCCGGCCGAAAGATTGTAGGCCGTCGAACCGGTGGGCGTGGAGATGATCAGGCCGTCACCCTCGTAGCTGGTAATAAGCTCGTCATCTTCCCAGACGGAAATCTTAATCATGTTAGAAAGGGCCCCTTTACTGATGACTATCTCATTCAGGGCGCTGCCGGTCCAGCGTCCGGAAGTTTCTGAAAGTACCGTAGCCTGGAGCATCATCCTTTTCCCCACGGTGAAATCACCGGCCAGAAAACGCTCCAGCATCGCGTAAAGGCGGGCATCATAGCTGACTTCGGTCAGAAAACCGAGGCCGCCCAGATTGACCCCCAACACCGGAATTTTCTTATTACCAAGCACCCGGGCCGCTCTAAGCAGAGTCCCATCGCCTCCCAGGACGATTACGGCGTCCAGGTCAGGCTTAGAAATGTCAGTAAAAACCTCGACACCGTGTTGCCTAAGCCATTTTTTCAGACTGCGAGCCACTTGTTTTGGTTTTCTATCCTCTTTTATCACCAGACCTATCTTCCGCATGTATCACCTCAATATAACTGCTCAACTAATTTCTACCTATAGCAAATGGCCTTATCCTCAGGCAAGCTAAAAATAGCGCCCCTGCCCTGCTCTGTTAGAAAGTTGTTATCTGAAGGCTACTGTCAAAATAATATTCCAATATACCTGGCTTTTAAGGTATAAGATATTTTGTTTTCTGAGCACAATACAGTATTCATAAGGCCTTAGGATCAGCATGTACTTTCTGGCCCGTTATTTTTTGTTAACCTTTGTCGTCCTGGCAGTCCTGACTTCCTGCTCCGAGCCGCCCCAAAAAGAGATAGAGGCGGCGGATAGGGCCTATAAAGCGGCCCTGAATGCCCAGGCTGAGATTTATGCCAAGGAAGAGCTTGGCTCAGCGCGAAAGGCCCTTGAGCGTGTCCAAGCGGAGATAAGAGAGGAAAGGTATAAAGAGGCGAGAGAGGCTGCACTCCTGGCCAGAGCCCGGGCAGAAGCAGCATTAAAGGCAGCAAAAGAGAATAAGGCTAAAGTGAGGTATCAGGCTGAAAAAGGATTGGCTGAATTAAAAGTCAACTTAGAAAAAGCAAGAAAGATGCTGGCCGGGGCATCTAATCTCCAAGACGAGTGCAGAGACAGGTTTAATTACCGGCTGGAGGATCTAGATCTGGCCCTGTCTGAGTCTGACTTTCAGATTAAAAGGGGTGAATTCCCGGTGGTCCTGGAAGAGAGCCGGAGGTTAAGCTCTGCCCTTTTGGCATTGGAGAAAGAAATTGAACCGGCTATAAAAAAGGCCTCCGTTCCGGACATCAAGGCCAAAAAGAAAAAGAGATTAAAAAAATAGCTAATTTTATGAAGGTAATTTTGGCTGTGGCCGGCGTTTTTTACGCCTGCGACATGGCTGTTTCTTTGTGCTGCGGGCAGGCTTATAAAGGAGTCTTATGGTAGATAGTGAAACCGATTTCTCTTCGGCCTCTGCCGCCAGCAAGAAGAGCCTTATAGCCTCAAGGGGATACCGGCGCGGCCTGATGCGCCGGGGAATCTGTCCGCTGTCCGCTATTTCTGAAAGGACAGGTTGCGCCGCAAGAAGGTGGGATACGTTTTCCCGATCAGATCGTTTAATATCAAAGATTCCCAAGGCCGCGTGTCCGGCCTGCCGTATATCTTCTGTAAACCAGGGGTTGGGCGATGGAGCTGATGGTGACCAAGCCAGGCCGGATGCACGGAACCAGGGGAGTAGAAAAAGGGCAAACATAAATGCCTGGCTAACCGGCGTACCCTCGGAACAAAGCCTGTCCAGTCTGCGAAGGAGCGCCAGGAGGAAAGGGGTTAAATTCTCCGCTTCTTTCTTAAGCACCGATTCGTAAAAGGGAAAGAGGGAGAAGAAGAAACTCGTTCTTATCATTAAGTCCACACATGCGGCGGCACTGCCGCCGGTGAAATCCCTGAGCCATTCATCACGTATTCTCGATACCGGACAGAGCCAGATCCTGTCCCTGTTTTTCTCAATGGCCCGACGGGTATTTTCTTCTATGGTAAAGCCGGTGCGCGCCGCATGCCGTATGGCGCGCATCATGCGCACCGGGTCTCTAAGAAACCGGGCCTCCGGTTCTCCGATGACCCGGACGATCCCGTGTTTGAGGTCTTCTACCCCGCCCACATAGTCCAGCACCGAAAAATCGGCGATATTATAGAAAAGGGCGTTTATAGTCAAATCGCGGCGTAAGGCGTCTTCCCCCGGCGTTCCATAAGTATTATTATCCTGTAGGGCCTCATCGGCAGGGTCAAATTCTGAACGGCATCGAAAGGTCGAAACCTCCACCACCTTACCCCCTTTAAAGAATATCTGTACCAGCCGGAATCGGCGTCCGATAAGACGACTGTTACGGAATAGTTCTTTAATCTCGCTGGGCCGGGCATTAGTAGCCACGTCAAAGTCCTTGGGCTTTCGGCCCAGGAAAAGGTCCCGGACGCTTCCACCCACCAGATAGGCCAGATAGCCATGGTTTTTTAGCTTATAAAGCACCCTTAAGGCTTCCGGGTCAATGTCTTTGCGCGAGATGGGGTGCTCTGGCCTGGGGATGACTGTGACCGGGCGGGATTGTGCTGTGTTTGTGCCCCGGCCAATCACTACTCAGCCCTTCTTTCGTTGCGTAAATCGGCCTTTGTTTCTTTCAACTGTCGCAGGTGCCGATGGACGTACCATACGACGGCGGCTACGCCCGCCAGGCCGATTACCACATCGAATTTATGGAAGTAGTGCCGCAGAGAAGGCCAGTTGTGGCCAAGTTGCAGTCCTACATAGGCCAATCCCAGGCACCAGGGAAGTGAGCCCAAAAAGGTGTATATAATGAAACGCCAGAAAGGCATGCGGGCTATCCCCGCGGGCAGGGAAATAAAGGTGCGAATTACAGGCAAAAGACGGCTGAAAAAGATAGCCGCTTCCCCATAACGGCTGAACCACTGGTCGGCCATTTTGATGTCCCGGTGTGAGATAAGGATATAGCGGCCGTATTTCTCTACCCAGGGCCGGCCGCCATAAATACCCGCCGTGTAGGCCACAACCGAACCCACTACACAGCCCAAGGCGCCCATAAAGCCTGCAACCCAGAGATCAAACCTCCCCGTCAAAACCAGATAGCCGGAGAAGGGCATAATGATTTCCGAGGGCAGAGGAATACAGGCGCTCTCAATAGCCATGAGACAGACAATACCCCAATAGCCTAAGACATT
Source organism: Deltaproteobacteria bacterium (assembly GCA_007280345.1). Taxonomy (GTDB): domain Bacteria; phylum Desulfobacterota; class QYQD01; order QYQD01; family QYQD01; genus QYQD01. The sequence continues at coordinate 4,240 of QYQD01000144.1, forward strand.
GATTGTATCAATAATAAACCGGCTTAAGATTTCAATCAGCTCAGCGATCATGATTATTTTCTTCCCAGCCGCATTCTCCGATGAGGCTTACAAAGCGCACTCCACCCAGGTCTTCTTCTCTGATCTTATCGCCCTCTTTTATAATTCTTATAAGTGACTGGGACCAGCGGTCTCCCACCGGGATGACCAGCCTTCCCGGACTGGCCAGTTGGTCGATTAGAGGGGGAGGAATGGCCGGAGCGCCCGCCGTGACGATAATGGCATCAAAGGGGGCCTCTTTTTTCCAGCCCAGGGTCCCGTCTGAAAATTTGATAATGACATTTCGATATCCCAGTGCATCAAGAGTGCGGCGGGCCCGGATGACCAGATTGTTTATACGTTCTATGGAGTAAACCTTATAGGCCAACTCGGCCAGGATAGCAGTCTGGTAGCCTGACCCGGCGCCGATCTCCAGTACCCGTTCAGTGCCTTTTAGTCCCAGGGCCTCGGTCATTAGAGCCACTATGTAAGGTTGAGAGATAGTCTGTTTTTCACTAATAGGCAAAGGATAATCACTGTACGCCTGGCTGTATAGGCCCTCTTCAATGAAGCAGTGGCGCGGCACCTTACGCATGGCCTCGATAACCCGAGGGTCTTTTATACCCCGGGCTATAATCTGAGTCTCCACCATCCTCTGGCGGGCCTTATCGTAATCTATGGGGATATCAAGGAGCATAACTTTACACCTGGTTTTAATCTGGCTTGTCTCGGGGAAAACCAGGGATAGACCACTTTACCGCGCGTCTTCTTTCACCGTGTAATAACAATTGGAGGCCACTTCGCCTGTAAATTCGATTTTGATTGTCTCTATCTCTTTCTTTGATATTTTTTCCCCCAGATAGGGTATCTTACCCACGAGATCCTCTTTGACATTATAGTAATACCAGCATTCAGAACCGTCCGGCCGATTTTCTACGCTGTTTGGCCGGCCAAACAGCGCCACGATATCTTTTTTGGTCGTTTCCCCCTTTTTGACCAGACAGGCATCTGAGGCATAGTATTTTACCGGCGTCCCGCTACACGCCGACAAAAGGGAAAGTACAACCATCAACGACAGATAGAAACCAAAATGCCTTCTCATATAACCCCTTATGCAAAAACTATTTTTAAGCACTTAAAATATATAGAAGTTGCAAAAAATGCAATTAGTTTCTGGACAGATAGTCCCAAATCAGGATTAACAGACTCTTGTGGGTAGAGACAGGCTGATCTTACACAGTCCGCAAAAAAAGGTGGCATTGGCAGTCTTTGTGATGTAAAAAACACATTAAAGGAATAATCATCCGGGAGGACCAAGGTGTTAGCTGAAAGAATCGATAGAGACCAATTCGGAATATTGTGGCGGCAGATCATGTCCAGTCTTTTAAAAGCAGCGCATTCCAAGGCCAAATTAAACGAGGTAATAAAGGCCGTGGAGGAGGACCCTGCTTACAAAGAGATTTATAAAAAATGGGATAGCCTTACCCTGGAAGAAATGGCCGATGCCTGGCAGAAGACGAATACCCTGATGACCAAGGCGATTTATGCCACCAGACCTTTTTGTGTACGCTGTGGCGATTGTTGCCAGGAGAGTAGCCCTACTCTTTACGAGGAGGATTTGGCACTTTTGATGAGCGGCGTCCTGGATAAGAAAGATATCCTAACGCTCAGAAAAGGCGAGATCGGCTATTCACCGAAGGAAGGACGTACGGTGATCCTGACCGAGGAATTGATAAAAGTGAAAGAAAAAGGCGGCGAAGGTCCGTGTATATTTTACAAAGACAAGGTATGCAGTATTTATGAAAACCGCCCCCGGCAATGCCGGACGTTGGAATGCTGGAATCCGGAAAGCTTTGAGGTGTTTTCATCCCTTAAGCCCCTGGACAGAAGGGTAATCCTCACCGAAGACCACCCCCTGTGGGAAATAATCACGGCGCATAAAAAGCGGTGTTCTCACGAAGTATTAAGTTCCATCCTGGAGAAAGGGCAGGAGATGGATCAGACATCTGAAGATAAGGCCCTGGACATAATTCTCTACGATCTGCACGTCCGCATGTTTATGGAGGAAAAGGCAGGCATGCAGAAGGAGGAGACGGATTTCTTTTTTGGACGCCCTGCCCTCCAGACACTGTCTGCCTATGGTTACCGGCTGGAGGGTGAAGAAGGTCAGCCCACCAGAATTGTAAAAATAAAGGCGAGCGAGTCGGCTTCAGCTTAACCGGATGCATCGGCGATCCGGTTGACACTGGTTATGTGTTGATTGTCTTCAGTCCCAAGAACTTCACCATCGGATCGAAATCCCTGTCGTCATGTAACAATGGTAGCTGGTAGTGGATACAAAAAGTTCCAATCATGACATCTATAGTCTTCCTCACCGTAACGCCTTTCCTCCTGAGAAGTCTATAGTTCATCGCGCTCTCTAAGGCCAATGCCTGTCCTCCCATTGGCATGAATGGGATGCGCAAGAGAAGATCCCTTGCGATCTTGAAGTCCTTATCGCTTTGAAATCCCTGAAGTACTTCGGTCAGGATGAGATCGCCTATTATGATGGGGATATCTCCAAGTGAAGAATCCAGCCAATTCGTCTGCGCCGTTTTATTGCCGTTGAAGTAGTCGATCCAGACGGACGAATCAATGAGAATCATTTGTCTAACCGCATTTCGTCGAGACTACCAGTCCACTTGAGTTTTCCTCGAAAGCCCTTGATTTCCTTCTGGCCTTTCAATTGCAC
>QYQD01000058.1 GCA_007280345.1 Deltaproteobacteria bacterium
GCGGGTAAGTATGGCAGCTATCACCTCGGTGTTTACAATGGGAGCGGGTATCATGCCACGGAAAACAACAATAACAAGGTGGTGGAATACCGGGTTACGGTGCGCCCCCTGCCCGATGTATTGCCCGGTCTGCAATTGAGCTATTTCGGTGTCACCGGAAAAGGTAACAGCGCTACCTACACGGGCAGTAACGCTCCCGACTGGCGGATAAACACGGGCCTTATCAGCTATGAGTCAAAGTATTTTACAGTGACCGGTGAGGTCTGTCGCAATAAGGGTAACCAGTCCGGTACCTGGACCACTGCTAACAACTCCAAGACTGTTGAGGGCTATTCACTTTTCGGCTTTGGGCGGGTTCCCGGTCTGGAAAAATTGAGGGTACACGGCCGCTATGATTACTTTGATCCTGACGTAGATGTCTCAGATGACGCCGCGCGCCTCCTTATCGCTGGGTTGAGTTATGACGTTTATAAACATAACATGGCCATGTTGAATTACGAGCGTTTCAGCTATGACCGTAACCATAGCAAGGTCGGGGGCCTGGCGAGCGCAGACGATTATGAGCACAAGGTTCAGCTCGTCTATCAGGTAAGTTTCTGATGCAGAAAACAGCCATCAGCGATCAGCAGGGTATAAAAATCTTGACAACAATGCATCCACGGTTTATTTTCAACACCGTAACAGTCAGTTATAGGTCCCATCGTCTAGTGGCCTAGGACATCGGCCTCTCACGCCGAAAACACGGGTTCGAGTCCCGTTGGGATCACCAGAAAAACATAACCCCTTGACTTTACCTAATAGAGTCAAGGGGTTTTTTTCATTCCTAACTCTTAAGGGCTTCCTTAGTTTCCTTTGCCGCATCCTGATCGAGGCTGCGATAGAACATCTTAACCAGAACTGAGGAAATATGCTGGTGGGATATCATGGATAAGATACGACGATTGACCGACGACTTGACCAGTCGTTCATAACGGTGGGTATTTACAAGTTTATTAAATAGGTTCGTAAGGATCAACTCCTGGTGTTGTTATCCTTCGCTCTCTCAAGTCCTCCGGCACGCGGTAAGCATTTCTATCTATTTTACTTTTCGGCACTTTCTACCGATAAGATGAATAATTTCTGTTTTTCCGGGTTGCCCAAAGGGCGGCTAGGCAGTATCCAGAGCCGATATGCGCACTTGGTGAAAAAAAGCTGGCTTTTTCGTGCATTGTTATGTATAGTCACAAATTCCTATCAGGAGTGACGTTTCGTCTCTGACCTTCCCCGCTGTTCTTTACCGCAGGTTTCCTGGTTAGCGACGTCCAGGCCGTTGGCTTACAACGGCTTGGGGAACCTGGCGGTAATCCCCTGCCACAAACTGCCCAGCAAAACGGTTTATCCTTGGTAATTTTTATTCCGCCTGTGGCGGGCGGAGGAGGGTATTGCTTTGTCGTTTCAAAAATTCAATCTCGATCCACGTTTGTTGCGTGCTGTCGCAGCAAGCGGTTACACCATCCCCACTGAGGTCCAGGACCAGGCCATTCCGATAGCCATGGAAGGCCGCGACCTGATGGCCTCGGCACAGACCGGTACGGGGAAGACAGCGGTTTTCGTGCTGGCTGCGCTTCAACGGCTGGTCACGCCCTCGACGCTTCGGGGCCGTGGCGCGCGGGTGCTGGTGCTTACGCCCACCCGGGAACTGGCGCTTCAGGTCACCCAGGCTGTCCATCAACTTGGTCGTTTCACCCAGCCAAGGGCCGGCACTATTGTTGGCGGTGTTCCCTACGACGCTCAGGAAAAATTGCTCCGCATGCCCCTGGATTTTCTTGTCGCTACCCCGGGTCGTCTTCTTGACCACATGCAGCGCGGTCGGGTGGATTTTTCCCGTGTAGAGCTCTTTGTTCTGGATGAGGCCGACCGGATGCTCGATATGGGCTTCATCGATGATGTGGAACGTATTGCCTCGACAGTCCCTAAGTCCCGGCAGACAATGCTGTTCTCGGCAACGCTTGAGGGCGGTGTACAGGGTATTGCCCCCCGGCTCCTTCGGGACCCGGCGCGCATCGAATTGGCGCGGGTGAAGGAGAGGCATGCCTCCATCGAACAGCGGATACACTGCGCCGATGGTCTTGGGCACAAACAGGCCCTGCTGGCTCATTTGCTTGGCGACCGGGAGGTTTCACAGGCCATTGTCTTTACTGCGACCAAGCGGGGCGCCGAACAAGTGGCGGCGATTCTTGCCGCCCAGGGACATGCCTGTGCCGCCCTTCACGGCGACATGAGTCAGGGCGCGCGCAACCGCACCATGGAACGTATGCGGCGTGGAGGAGTGAGGGTTCTGGTGGCTACCGACGTGGCCGCACGCGGCCTGGACATCAAAAGCGTAAGTCATGTCATTAATTTCGATTTGCCCATGAGGGCGGAGGACTATGTCCACCGTATCGGGCGGACCGGCCGTTGCGGGTTATCGGGAATTGCCGTATCCCTGGTCAGTCCCCAGGACAGGGACAAGCTGGCGTGCATCGAACATTACACAGGCCAGCACTTGGACCGGCAGGTGATTCCGGGTCTGGAGCCGGTTATCCCGGAGCCGCGCAAAGGCCAGGGGGCTAACTGCGGTCGCGTCTTTAAAGCGCAGAGTACACGCAGAAGCTATAGAACGTCCGGACGCTTCGCGCAAAAGGCAAGGTCCCGGTCTTAATGCCGGGCGTGACGCTCTGAAAAAAATCGATTAAAACACTCATCCGCCTGCGGCGGACAAAGAACAATGAAAACAATCCCCCCTCACCCCCCTTTTTTGATAAAGGAGGCTGGGGGGATTTTCAGGTGAAAACTAAAAGCGGTAAGTTGCCCTGGCTGAAATCTGCAATCTTGATTGTCCACTCGCCTTCCGAACAGGATGACTGGCTTCCCCTGTAATTTCTGCTTGTACATCATAATTATTGAGTGCTAATATAATTATATGCTCTGCGTTCATTCGGCGTCTTTTCTGTCTTGCTATACAGCGGTGCGTTTCGGGATGTGTGTCGGGAAGATGTTTGATGCCGGTCTTGGGATAAAATGCTTATGAAGGCAGCGAAAGCCAAAGAAATCCTTCAGGCCGTCCTGGCCCCGGCCGGTATCGTCATAGACGGCAACGGAGATTCTGATATTCGGGTTAGGGATGGACGTTTCTATGAGCGGGTGCTTGCCCGCGGGGCTTTGGGCGTGGGCGAGGCCTATATGGACGGCTGGTGGGGGACGGACAGGCTGGATGTCCTGGCAGAGAAGGCGTTATCGAAGGACATAGAGTTTAGTATAAATGATCTCAGCCTGGCCAGCAGGGCAGCGCTCGCATGGGGATGCCTTGCGGCCCGGGTTCTTAATCAGCAGAATGAGAGGCGCTGCCTCTGTGCCGCCGCACACTATAATCTGGATAACGAGCTGTTTCGCTCCATGCTCGATAAACGGATGGTCTATAGTTGCGCCTACTGGAAAAACGCAAGGACATTGGACGAGGCCCAGAAAGCCAAACTGGAACTGGTTTGCAAGAAACTCTATCTGCGTCCGGGCATGCGGGTTTTGGATATTGGGTGCGGTTGGGGCAGCTTTGCCCGGTTCGCTGCTGAGAACTACGGCGTTTCGGTCGTGGGGATAACTATCTCCAAAGAACAATGTGCGCTGGCCGAAAAAATGTGCGCTGGATTACCGGTCCAGATCAGGTTGCAGGACTATCGTGGGCTCGGCAGCGACGGCGCTTTCGATGCCGCAGTTTCACTGGGGATGCTGGAGCATGTCGGCTTCAGGAATTACCGCAGGTACATGAGCGTCGTCAAGCGCAATCTCAGGCCGGGCAGTCTCTTTCTCATACAAACCATTGGCGGTAACGTTTCAGTAACCCATATCGACGCCTGGATCAACAAGTATATTTTTCCCCGCGGCATGTTGCCCTCCGTATCCCAGATTGCCAGGGCGTGCGAAGGGATCTTCGTGATCGAAGATTGGCACAATTTTGGGCCTGACTACGACAAAACGTTGATGGCCTGGTTTCAAAACTTAGATAAAAACTGGAACAAGTTTCACGGGAAATATGGTGAGACATTCTATCGAATGTGGAAATACTACCTTCTCACCTGCGCAGGGGCGTTCAGGGCCAGAAAGAACCAGCTTTGGCAAATTGTGCTCTCTGATTCCGGGGTCAGGGGAGGCTATGTACCTGTCCGGTAATAGCCGGTTTCTTTGCCTCCGAACGCTTTGGGCCTACTCCTCAGAGGGTTTAGTTAGTCGTCGCATACGTTTGGTCTGACTGCGTCGCTGTTTTACTTCTATGCGGCGTCTCCGTGACGCAAAGGGGGCCATGGTCTTACGGCGAGGCTTCGGTATTTCTGCCGCTCTGTGGATCAGCGCTGTCAGTCGATCGATTGCGTCCTGGCGATTTCGTTCTTGTGTGCGGAAGCGTTGAGCCTGGATAATTAGCATCCCGGACTCAGTGACCTTCTTCCCGGCGATGCGCAGCAACCGCTCGCGAATCTCGGGCGGAAGTGAAGGGGAGCGGATTACGTCGAAACGGAGCTGAACGGCAGTTGCCACCTTGTTTACGTTTTGCCCGCCGGGTCCGGAGGCGCGCACAAACCTGAAGTGAAGCTCGTTATCGTCCAGCATAACTTTTGACGAGACCCGAATCATATCTTACTCCGCTTACTCACTACGGGCTTATCTTCCCCAGACATCCGAGGATTATGCGACACGTAAGGGAATTAACGGAACTAACGTGACTACGTCCCCCTTATCCATAATACGCCCAACTGGCCGGCGTCAGGCGCATTGACTGCTTAAGCTACCCGCCTTACAACAATGGAACAGATGTGTCGCTCAATTATGAGAACGTTCTGTCGAATAATTCGACGATTGCTTTTTTGCCGTTTTCTTCGAGAAAGCGCGTCCCTGTTCCTGCGAAATGAACATGGGTGATGACCGGCTCATTTCCCCTCTCGCGCTCAACCCAGTCTGTCTGAGTCCAACTGAACCACGCATTACGTTTCTGATCAAATACGTATAATGGTTTGTTGCATAGTTTGGCGAACTCAGCGCCCCATCCTGTGCCACCCTTTACGGTTTTGTCCTCCAGTATCTCTCCAATCACGTAAATTTCCTGTCCGCTGTTAATCTGATACCAGATGCTTTGCAGAATTTTGCGAAATATCGGACTGCTGGTGTAGCGGCGATTCATCAGTCGCGAAACATATTCCAGGCTCACGTCCCCATTTTTCAGCTCTTCGTGGTTCAGGACCCGCAAGCCTCGTTGGCGAACGATGTTGTGTCCTTCAAATGTGAAGTTCACTTCTTCAATTCCAAAACGCTCCGCATTCGCCCCAAATTCCGCTTCAGCCCCTTTAACGCCGCCACTAAACAGAATAAAACCTTCCTTCTTCATGCTCGTTCCTTTCTTCAAATCCTGTGTTTTTATTTGTGCACCAAATGAGGCATAGGTATTGCTTCACACAGCGCAATTTATAACTTACCATGCCAGGGTTGATTCTTGAAAGGACTTTTCGCGGCGCAGGTCACACTTTATTCGATAATCATATGAGCCTCTTGCAAAACTCCATTTTTTGTCATTCCCGCAACGCTTTTGAGCGGGAATACAGGTGCTGGCTGAAAACAGGCGGACTCACCTGCTATCAGCTTTTTTATATTCTTCCTTCTCTTAACATCTTTAGTCAATTACGTAGAAAACTCTTTTTAAATCCCCCCCAGCCCCCCTTTTCCAAAGGGGGGTAAAGATGTTCCCCCTTTGCGAAAAAAGGGGGGGTAGGGGGGATTTTCATCGTTCGAGGGTGCTCATGCGAGCATGGAAATTTGTATAGAAATTGTGGCCGGATTTCAACATAAATATGTCGCGAGAATATCTTTCCGGCAAAGGAAAACAACCATAGTTGGCTTTAATTGACTTTGTTTGTGGATGGTGGTAATAAAAAAGCGCCTTTCCGAGCGTAAGGAGCTATTAATGGATTTTCAGACCTTGATTTTTTCATTGCAGCAGTTCTGGTCAGACCAGGGTTGTGTGATACAGCAGCCTATAGATATTGAGGTTGGAGCGGGGACATTTCATCCCGCCACATTTCTCCGCGTCCTGGGGCCGGATCCCTGGAAGGTGGCCTATGTCGAGCCGTCCAGGCGTCCGGCGGACGGCCGCTATGGCGAGAATCCCAACCGCCTCCAGCATTACTATCAGTTTCAGGTGATTATTAAGCCCTCTCCCCTGGAGATTCAGGGCATCTATCTGAAGAGTTTAGAGGCCCTGGGGCTGAATCCTAAAGAGCACGATATCCGTTTTGTAGAGGATGACTGGGAATCACCGACACTGGGGGCCTGGGGCCTGGGCTGGGAGGTATGGCTGGACGGCATGGAGGTTACTCAATTTACTTACTTCCAGCAGGTAGGGGGTATGGAACTCCAACCCGTTTCTGTAGAAATTACCTATGGGCTGGAGAGGCTGGCCATGTATCTCCAGGGCATAGACAACGTCTATGATATCGCCTGGAGAAACGGGGTTAAGTACGGCTATATCCACCGCCGTACTGAATATGAATTTTCCAGATATAATTTTGAGGAAGCTGATATACAGATGCTCCTGAAACTATTCGACACCTATGAGGCAGAGGCCCTTCGCTTAGTTGATAGGGATTTGGTTTTGCCTGCCTATGAATATTGCTTGAAATGTTCGCATACCTTCAACCTTCTCGAGGCCCGCAAGGCCATCAGCGTCACTGAGAGGACGCATTTCATTGCCCGTGTGAGGAATCTGGCCAAGGCCGTGGCTGAAAAATATACCGGCCAGACATAAATAAAGACGTTATTAAACCTGCACTGGTGCGCTTGATTAAATTGGAGTCATAGTATGGTTCACGAATTGCTCCTGGAAATCGGGACGGAAGAACTCCCGGCCGGCTTTATTTTTGATGCCCTGGCCCAGATGAAAGATATAGCCGCCCGGCTATTAAGCGAAAAAAAGATCCCCTTTGGGAGCGTAAGCGTTGCTGGGACTCCGCGGCGCCTGGCCCTCGTTGTATCCGACCTGGCCGACCGTCAGCCAGACCAGTCCAGGGAGATTACCGGCCCGCCCAAGCGGGTGGCCTTTGACGATAACGGTAACCCTACCCCGGCCGCCATAGGTTTTGCCAGGTCTCAAGGGGTGGACGTCTCCGCCCTCACTACGATCAAGACCCCCAAGGGGGAATATCTTCTTATTAAGAAAGATGAAAAAGGTGAGAAAACTGCCGTTCTCCTTAAGGCCCTTTTGCCGGAAATCTGCCGCACCATTTCATTTCCCAAGTCCATGCGCTGGGGTTCGGAGACGATAAGTTTCGCGCGGCCTATCCATTGGATACTGGCTGTTTACGGGGGAGCGGTTATTCCTTTCAATTTTGGTTCGATCAAAAGCGGCAGGTCCACCTATGGCCATCGCTTCACAGCGCCTGACCCTGTAGAGGTCACAGATTTTGCCGACTATAAAGACAAACTCTCCCGGTCCGGCGTAATCGTCGATCCTGAGGAACGCAAGTCGATGATTATAAATGGGATAACTCAGGCGGCGGCCGCAGCCGGGGGCCGGACCTTACCGGACGAAGGCCTTTTAAACATCGTTACTAACCTGGTAGAGTATCCGGCCGCGGTCTGCGGCTCCTTTGCCGCAGAATATATCTCTCTCCCCAGGCCCGTGCTCATAGCCGCCATGCGGGAACACCAGAAATATTTTGCGGTGGTCAATGATAAGGGGGAACTCCTGCCCAATTTTATTGCGGTCAATAACACCCCTGTCGCCAACCCGGCTATGATTACCAGGGGCCATGAAAGGGTCTTAAGGGCCAGGCTTCATGACGCCGGCTTCTTCTTTGCGGAAGACCGGAAAGAGCCCTTGGCCGCCCGGACCGAGAGATTAAAAGGGGTTATTTTCCACTCCAAGCTCGGCACCTCCTATGAAAAGGTCATGCGCATCAAGGAACTGGCGATCTTTCTGGCTGAAAAGATTTGCCCGGACAGGTTGGTTGAGGTGGAAAGGGCTGCTTACCTCTGCAAGGCCGACCTGCTCACGGCCATGGTGGGTGAATTTCCCACCTTACAGGGGATAATGGGCCGTGAATACGCCCTCCTCTCCGGCGAGAAAAAGGAGGTGGCTGACGCCATCCTCGAACATTACCGGCCCGCTTTTGCGGGTGATGCCCTTCCGGCCGGTCAGATAGGCTGCATCCTCAGTATCGCAGACAAAATGGACACTATAGCCGCCTGCTTCGGCATCGGGCTGACGCCCTCGGGCACGGCCGACCCCTACGCCCTGCGCCGGCAGGCCCTGGCCATATTGCACATTGTCCTGGGCCGTTCGTTCGACGTCTCTCTAAAAGAATTAATAGCCCGCAGCACGACCCTCCTGGCCGGCAAGATTACCGGGGATATAAATAAAACCGGGGAAGATGTCCTCTCCTTTTTCCGGACGCGTTATCAGCATCTTCTGAGCGGCCAGGCGGATGCAGACGTCATAGAGGCCGTCACATCTCTCCACTTTGACCGTCTCCGGGAGACCCAGGGCAGGATAGAGGCCCTGCAGCAATTCAAGTCACGACCTGAATTCCAGGACCTTTCGACTTCCTGCAAGCGGGTGGTGAACATCTCGCGTGATAATGAAGAAACAGACGTTGATCCCAGCCTTTTTGTCCATCCGGCGGAAGGCCGCCTCTATACCAGCTATGGTCAAATAAATGAGAAGGTCCGGGAACAGATGAAAAGGCGTGACTACCCAGGCGCATTACAGGAGACCGCCGGGCTGAAAAAGTCCATAGACGAGTTCTTTGATGCCGTCATGGTCATGGATAAGGACGAACGCCTGCGCCGAAACAGGCTGAACCTCCTTACTCTCATCACAAATCTATTTAAGAACATCGCTGACTTTGATAAATTACAATCCGTGTCGTGACTTATACCAGCCTACCCAACATATAGTATATAATCCCTGAGGCTATACCCTCTATTGCACTTTATCCTTTACGGATTGCCATATCTTTGCTATTATATAAAACTAAGGTAATGTGTCATATATCCGGCCTGGGTACAGGCAATCAACAACCAAAGGCGGGCGCTTATCGATGAAAATAAATCGTGTGGAGATGTTTGGATTTAAATCCTTTGTCAACAAGACGAGTGTCTCCTTTAGCGAAGGCATCGCCGCTATTGTTGGCCCGAATGGTTGTGGTAAGAGCAATATTGTCGATGCCATACGCTGGGTTTTAGGTGAACAGAGTCCAAGGCAGCTCCGGGGAAATGTCATGGAGGACGTCATCTTTGCGGGCAGCGAAAGCCGGGCTCCTTTAGGCGTGGCGGAAGTAACCATAACCCTGGCCAATGGCAACGGCACCGCCCCTCCGCCCTTTGAAAATATGAGCGAGATCGCTGTAACCCGCCGCCTTTATCGTTCCGGAGAGAGCGAATACCTGATAAATAAGGCCCCTTGCCGGTTGAAAGACATCGTCTATCTCTTCATGGACACCGGCGTGGGGACAAGGGCCTATTCCATTATCGATCAGGGGCAGATCGGGGGTTTTATAGAGGCCAAACCGGGAGAAAGAAGAATATTAGTAGAAGAGGTGGCGGGAATCAGTAAGTTTAAATTCAAGAAAGACGAGGCCCTTCGAAAGATAGAGCACACCAGGCAAAACCTCCTGCGCCTTGAAGATATCCTGGGTGAGATAAAAAGGCAGATGAACAGCCTGCACAGGCAGGCGAAGAAGGCAGATCGATACCTGGAGCTTAAACAGAAGTTAAAGGGACTGGAGCTATTCCTGGCCTCTACCGACTATGCAAAGTGGCAGGATATCCTCACCCGGAAGGAGGGGGTTATCACACTCGAGAGTGAGAAGGAAAATGCCCTGGCCGCCCGGATAGCGCAGTTGGAATTAAATGCGGAGGAGCTGGAGCTTGCGAGCCTGGAGCAGGAAAAACTCATCGAAGAGCAGAGGAGCAAGGCACATCACCTGGAAAAACTCATTCAGGACAAAAGAAACCGTATTGAATATCTTAATCATAGCCTGGAGGAAATAAAGCGCCATCTGGCCGATACAGCCCAGGGCCTGGAACGCGAAGAGCAGCACAAAAAGGAGATCGCCGCGCAGAAAGAGAGGTGTATAAAGGAGTCTGAGTCACTAAACAGCAAGGTGGCGGAAAGGCATACGGAGCTTGCCGGGGCGGAAAAGCGACTGCAAGAATTGCGTACAGAGCAAAGGGCCATATTGGATGCGCTTGAAGATCATAAGATGGAGATGGTCGGCCTCCTTTCCCGTGAAACCCACCACCGAAATCGCATACGAACCATAGAACAGACCCTGGCCGCTCTGAATCAAAAGCGCCAGAGAAATCAGGACGATCGTAGGGAGGTCGCATCCGCCCGGGAGATAACCCGCCAGGAACGCACGGACAGGGCTAATGAACAGGCAGCATTAGAAGAGGAAATTAATGCCATACCCCCGTTTATTTCCCGCCTGAAGGCCCGGGAAGAGACCATGGAAGAAGGGCTTCAGGCCCTGCAGAAAAAATTCCGGGAGATTACGCAGGCCCATACCCAAAAAACGGCCAAACTGGATCTCCTGAAGAACCTGCACACCAACCTGGAGGGTATCCCGGCGGGAACCAGGGCCCTGCTCCATAATAATCAAGGCGGCTCCGGGATACAGGGGCTTTTGGCCGACTTCCTGGAGACTGCCCCCGAGCTTACCATGGCCATAGAATCTGTCCTGGGCAGCAAACTGCAGGCGCTGGTGGTAGAAGATGTGGATCAGGCTATTGAGGCCATAACCGGTCTGAAGGACCGGGAAGGCGGACGGAGCGGGTTCCTCAGCCTTACCGGGAAAGAGGCTGCTACTCCACCGGAACAAGATCGTTTGCTCGTTCACCGGATCAAGACCCTTCCACCTTACCATAACCTGGTCAGGCAGTTACTGAGGGATGTATATTGGTTTGAAACCCTTCAGGAGGCCCGGACGTTCTGGGAAGGTCAGGGCGGCCAATGTACGGTAGTTACACGCGATGGAGACATAATAGATCAGTCCGGCTTTATCGAAGGCGGCAGCCGCCAGGGTGCGCCCGCCGGATTCTTCTCACGCAAAGAAGAGATACGGCAATTGATCGGGGAAGTTGATGAGCTGCGAAGCGCCATAGAGGAGACGAAAAAAGACCTTAATGAGGCGGAAACCGGCCTTGCTGATATACAGGTCGAACGGAGACAGAAAGAAGGGGAACTGGCGCAAAAACAATTCGAGCATCGCCTCAAAAAACAGAAACAGGAACAACTGACGCAGACAGAGGAGATACATAAAAAGAGGCTGGCCCTTTTAGAACAGGAAGAGTCTGAATTTGACCGGGAAGGGGCCGTACTCACCCAGGAGCTCGCAGAAGTCAGAGAAGAGCTTGAAAAAATGCAGTCTGTAAAGTCCTCGCTCCAGGCGGAGATAGACCTTCGGGAAAACGATGCGGCGGCATTAGAGGGCGAGATGGAAGGCAGTCATGCCTATGTTACAGAGACCAAAATGGAACTGACTTCCCTAAAGGAAAAAATCCGTCATCTGGAATCCGAAGCAGGCCGCCTTGATCAAGAATATGAAAGGCTGGGTGCGCTGGGTCAAAGATTGCAGGCTAAGATGGAAGAGTTTGTCGGTCAGCAGGACAAAATAATCGGGGAGATCGCCGGCGCCGAAGGCAGCCTGACCGTCGATACGCAAAAACAACAGGAAGCGGGCGAATTGTTACAGGATTACCTCCAGCAACATCAGCAAAAAAAAGAATCCCTCATGCAAATTCAGGCCGAGTTAAAGGCCGGGCAAAAGGACTTAAAGGAGGTTCAGGCCACCCTGAATTCACTCTCAGTAGCGAAGACAGAGGCACAGTTAAATATACGGCACCTTGAAGACAAGATACACGAGACCTATCATATCTCTTTGCGGGAAGAATATGCTGTCCATGCAGATTCAGAGCTTTCTACAGACGAAGCCCTGGCCGAGGCACAGAAAATCAGGGAAGATATCGCTGGGATCGGAGAGGTAAACCTGACCGCCATCCAGGAGTATAAGGAGCTGGAGGAACGGCACGACTTCCTCTCCACTCAATACCATGACCTTATTTCCTCTATCCAGTCCCTGGAGCAGGCCATCCAGAAGATAAACCGGACCTCAAAAGAGCGCGTCTATGAGGCTATTAAGGCCATAAATGAAAAGCTTTCCATTACATTCCCTACGCTCTTCGGGGGTGGCCGGGCTGAGCTTAAATTGGCTGACCCGGATGACCCGTTAGGCGCCGGGATTGAAATCTATGCCGAGATCCCGGGCAAGACACTGACTAATCTCAACCTGCTCTCCGGTGGCGAAAAGGCCCTGGCCACTCTCGCCTTACTCTTTGCGGTCTATATGGTCAAACCCAGCCCGTTCTGCCTCCTCGATGAGGTGGACGCCCCTCTGGATGAGGCCAATACAGAACGCTTCAACAGTATGCTCAAAGAGATCGGGAGAGAGGCCCAGATCATACTTATCACCCATAACCAGAAGGTTATGGAGGCAGCCGACGTCCTCTACGGTGTGACCATGGAGGAGAAAGGCATATCAAAGCTGCTTTCAGTACGTTTAAATTAGGAAAGGCATAATCCACCATGTTCAAATGGTTTCTAAAGAAGAAAGAAGAACCGCAAGAAAAGGCAGAGGAAGAGAGCGGTCTTTTTCAGCGCCTTAAGGACCAGATAGCCAGGACCAGGGAATCCTTTGTCAAGCAGGTGGACAGACTCTTCCTGGGTAAAAAGGAGATTGACGCCGATCTCCTGGACAGCCTGGAAGAGATATTGATCACTGCAGACCTTGGAGTGTCCACCGCTACCGAACTCATAGAGCGCATCCGGGAGAAGGTAAAGCGCAAAGAACTCTCCGATGCCTTTGCCCTTAAGAATTATCTCCGGGAAGAAATCCTCACCTTGCTGCGTTCTCCGCAAAAAGAAGGGGAAGAGATCACGGCAAGCCCGTTTGTCATACTCGTTATAGGGGTAAATGGCACAGGAAAGACCACTACTATCGGGAAACTAGCCCACAGATTTAAAGGCCTGGGGCAGAACGTCATGCTCGTGGCGGCAGACACCTTTCGTGCCGCGGCCATTGAGCAACTGGAGATATGGAGCAATCGGGCCGGCGCAGATTTTATTAAACAGAAAAGCGGTTCCGATCCTTCTGCGGTGGTCTATGATGCCCTGGAGGCCGCGCAATCCCGGAAAACAGACGTAATGATTATAGACACGGCGGGGCGGCTGCACACCAAAGTAAATCTCATGGAGGAACTGAAAAAGCTACAAAGGGTTATTCAGAAAAAAATGCCCGGAGCGCCTCATGAAATCCTTTTGGTGCTGGATGCCACTACCGGTCAGAATGCCATCTCCCAGGCCAAGCTATTTAACAGCGCCGTGGGGATTACCGGCATGGTCTTGACAAAACTGGATGGCACAGCCAAAGGAGGGGTTGTGGTGGGCATTAGCAATGAACTCAAGATCCCGATCCGCTTTATCGGCATCGGAGAGAAGATAGAAGACTTAAGGGAATTCGACCCGGACACCTTTGTCAGCGCCTTGTTCGACTAACCTGCTTAATACCTTACAATAAACGTCAAATGCCGCCCGGCTGAAGAGTACAAAGCGAACCGTGTTGATCTCCGGGTGCTCTCTGAGGTAGCTGATAACTGTGGCCAAGGCAATCTCTGCGGCCTCCTCCACCGGATAACCGTACGCCCCGGTGCTTAGGGAGGGAAAGGACAGGCTTTTAAGTCCATAGCGGGAGGCCAGGCGCAGGCTTTCCCGGTAGGCGCTGGCCAGAAGCTGGGGCTCATGTTTGGCGCCTCCCGTATAGATGGGGCCCACGGCGTGAATTACAAACCTGGCTTTAAGATTACCGGCAGTGGTAATTACGGCCTGCCCGGTCGGACAGCAGTCGATAATCCGGCATTCTGCCATAATTTGCGGCCCGCCGGCCTGATGTATAGCCCCATCCACTCCACCCCCGCCGGCCAGGCGATCATTGGCCGCATTTACCAGCGCCTCGGTCTCTTCTTTTGTGATATCCCCTTCTACCAACACCAGCGTGGATTTATTAACAGATACCTTCACGGCATCACTTCCTTTCTCTTCGTATCCGGGTTAATCCCTGCACGTTTTTTGACCAGGAAAAATAGCCTTCCCGTGTGTTTGAGGTTACCGGCCGCCGCCTCTGCGTAAGGACCTGAACCCCAGAAGATATCCACACGCCCCGGTCCCTTTATAGCCCCTCCGGTATCCTGGTTCAGGACAAGGCGTGTAAATGACGTCCATTTTTCGATACCGCCATTATTATTCAACGCCGGTTTTTCGGCTATTATCAGGGCAATAGCCCCACATGGAAGTATCTGGGAATCCGTGGCAATCGAACGCCCTGGAGTCAGTATCTCGCCTAAACAGCCGCGCGGTCCATCCTCCGCCAACCGGAAGAATACATAACTTTGATTATAGCATAAAATTCTTTCCTGTTCCTCCGGATATTTATTCAGATAATCCTTCAGGCTGAACAGGGACACCTCTGAAGGCTCCATCTTGCCTTCTTCGATGAACAGGTTGCCGATGCTGCGGTACGGGCGTCCGTTTTTGGCCTGATACTGGGCAAATAGCGATTTGCCGTCTTCAAGTTCAATACGCCCGGAGCCCTGGATCTGCAAAAAAAAGACTTCAATAGGGTCTGCGAGATAGAGTAGTTCAAGTCCCTTCCCCTGCAAGACCCCCTGGTAATCTATTTCACGCCGCGTATAATAAGGCACCAGCCGCCCTTTGCATGGCCTTCCCACCAGTGTCTTTTGCGGGTAATCAAGGCCAAAATCCTGAAGGTTTACGTAAAGCATATCGTCAGGCCGGCGATAAAGCGGATAAAGGTATCCACCGGTACGCAGCCGGCTTCCCTTGAGAACCGGCAGATAGTAGCCGGTAAAAAGTACATCGCCTTGACCGGTGCGACCGCTGGATTGGTAAAAAGAAAAATTTTCTTTTACCAGACGGGCAAAATCTTCCAGCGCAGCGCCGGTATTTATTATCTCCAGAAGTGTTCTGACTGAATCAATGACCTCATCACGGCTGTAAATATCATCCCCAAACCGGAAACTTTCTGTGACCGGCAGCCGTTCTAAATAGCGAAGGCTTTTTAGAGAGGCCTGGCGCAGGGTGTCCAAATCCATATCATCCTGGAACGGCGGTATATCCTGCTCCGGCGTAAGGACGAGCGGCGGGGGTGGGGGAGGAGGCGATGGTAACGGCGTCGGCGCAGGCGGTGGCAAGACCACCTCTTTCACCGCCGGCATACATCCGCCAAGTATAAGAATAATAACTGACAGCAGATAAATAAGGTTACGGGTTTTTCCGGCCTTCAACTCTTCTCCCTCTATTTTTCCCTGGCCACGCCGGTCTTGCGTGCGGCAATAATGGCGGCCTCAGCCACTTTCCCGGCCACCCCGGGGTCAAAAACACTGGGAATGATATACTCCGAGCCCAGCTCATCCTTCTTTACCACGCCGGCTATGGCCTGGGCCGCAGCCAGCTTCATTTCTTCATTTATGTCTTTAGCCCTGCAATCCAGGGCTCCGCGGAATATCCCCGGGAAACAAAGCACGTTGTTGATCTGATTGGGGTAATCAGAGCGTCCGGTGGCCGTCACTGCTACATACGAGGCAATATCCTCCGGCATGACCTCCGGGACGGGATTGGCCAGGGCAAAGACAATAGCCTGAGCCGTCATCTTCTTTATATCGTCCGGCGTTACAATCCCTGGAGCAGAGACACCAATAAACACATCCGCTCCCTTCAGGACGGCCGCAATACTCCCCTTTTCCTGCGCGGGATTGGTCTGCCTGGCGTATTCCTCCTTGACGGGAGACATGTGTTCCCTTCGGCCCCGGTAGATAGCCCCGGCCCTGTCACAGCCGATGATATTTCTGACCCCGGCGGCCAGCAGGATATTGGTCACGGCCACGCCGGCCGCGCCTACCCCGCTTATGACCACTTTAATATCCGGCATCTTTTTGCCCACCACTTTAAGGGCGTTCATCATGGCCGCCAGTACCACCACCGCCGTGCCATGCTGATCGTCGTGGAAGACAGGAATGTCCAGTTCCCTCTTAAGACGCTCTTCTATAGTGAAACACCGGGGTGCTGAAATATCTTCCAGGTTAATACCGCCGAAACCAGGGGCTATAGCCTTAACCGCCGCTACTATCTCGTCTTCATCCTTTGTGTCCAGACAGATGGGGAAGGCGTCCACCCCTCCGAATTCTTTAAAAAGTATGGCCTTACCCTCCATGACCGGAAGCGCGGCCCGGGGTCCGATATCCCCCAGACCGAGCACGGCGGTGCCATCCGTAACCACAGCCACGGTATTCGCCTTGGTCGTGAAGTCGAAGACCTTGTCTTCATCCTCATTTATTATCTGGCAGACCCGCGCCACACCGGGGGTATAGGCCATAGAAAGCTCGGTCTTGGTTTTCAGTTGTATGCGGCTTTTTATCTCCAGCTTGCCCTTTTCGTGCAGTCTTAATACCTCATCCACTACTTCCAGAATCCGCACCCCTTCTATTTTACTTATTTTTTCCACCATGGCCTGGGCATGTTGTTCGTCACGGGCATGGAAATTGGCCTGCACCTGGACAGCATCCCGGGCCTCGCTTAAGATGTGAATATCTATGAGACGGCCATCACCACTTTCGATGGCCGCCGCGACCTTCTCCGGCCCGGAGCGATCCGGTGACTTCAACCGGACCGTAAAATTATAAGCAGGGCTTAACGGCTTTTTCATACCTCTAAAATTAACAAAAGAGACCAGCTATGTCAATTTTGTTTTCCCCTCTTCGTTTATTGACAGCCCCCCGCTCATTTGGTAAAAGGGAACACCATAATTATAATTATCTGAGATACGCCGGCAAAATGGGGAAAAAATCACAGGGCTGGGAGCCCAAAATTATTGCTTTTCTTTGCAATTGGTGTAGTTATGCCGCGGCTGATCTGGCCGGCGTCAAGCGGCTCAGGTATCCAGAAAATGTGCGCATCGTGCGCGTTCCCTGTACAGGCAGCGTAAGCCCCTATTTCATACTGTTTGCCCTGCGGCAGGGGGCAGATGCCGTAATTGTATCCGGATGCTCCCCGGGAGATTGTCATTACCGCAGCGGTAACCTTTACGCCCGCCGCCGGTTTCAACTATTCAAAAATCTGTTTAATTTTATGGGCATGGAGAAGGATCGCCTTCACTTTGCCTGGATTTCCGCAGCAGAAGCAGAACTCTTTGTAAAAACCATGCAGGAAGTTACCGACCGGGTAAGAACCCTCGGCCCGTTAAGACATCTCAAAAAGATCCGACCTTGATGGTTTGTAACACTTTAGGTTTTTGAAAAATATGTCCAAGCAAGGCGCTATAAAGGCCAAAATCCCCCTCAATCCCCCTTTTCCAAAGGGGGAAGCGGTTCTCCTCCCTTTGAAAAAGGGAGGTTGGGAGGGATTTAAGAATACTTTTTCAAACAGCTAAACTGATACGATGGTTTAACGTCAATGCCTACCGAAGCCATACGAAGCATAGCGGCGAAGGCCCTGGAAGAGAAAAGGGTTGACCTGGTTATAGGTTTCACGCCGGGAGCAAGCCCGCTCACTACTCAATCAGCGTTTATAGAAGAGCCTTCCGCAGCGGGAAAGCTCATCTGGAATGACTTCTGCGTGAGCAACCTGGCAAAGCATCTACTCAGGCGGGATAAGAAGATCGGCATTATCGCCAATGGCTGCACCTCGCGCAATATCGTTGTTTATATCGTGGAAAATCAAATCAGAAGGGAAGACATCTATATTATAGGCGTTCCCTGCCAGGGAATGCTGGATAGGCATAAGATTAAGGCGCTCTCAGGCAAAAAAAAGATAAAAGACATCAGGACGGAATCCGATAAAGTGATATTGTCAGGCGATGCCTTCACCAAGGAATATCCGCGCCGCGAACTCCTCCGTCAGAGCTGCCTTTATTGCCGATATAAAAATCCTGTCATCTACGACATCCTGGTTCGCCCCGGCGAATCTGCCTATGGCACGACCGGAGAGCCGGTGGATGAGGATAAAGAAACGGCCGATCAAGACATAGAAGTCTTGGAGGCCCAATCTGCAGAAGAACGTTCAGAATATTTCCGAACCCTATTTGACCGCTGCACCCTGTGTTATGCCTGCCGTAACGCCTGTCCGGGCTGCTATTGTCCAACCTGTTTTGTTGATCAACCCGATCCCAGGTGGTTTGATAAACCGCCCGCCTCTGGAGACGCCTTTACCTTTCACCTCCTTCGCGCCATGCACTGCGCCGGCCGCTGCACAGACTGCGGAGCCTGTGAGAGCGCCTGCCCGGTGGGTATACCAATAACCAAACTCACCCGCAAGTTGAATAAGGACATACGCACGCTTTACAACTTTGAGGCGGGATTGAGTATCGAAACGCCCTCACCCCTTTCTGTGTATGATATGGAAGACCCGCAGGATTTCATACTCACCGAAGAACTCAAAAGGAAAGCCAAAACCATTACCTCATAAAAGTGAAGACCCTGCCGCCCGCACGGAAAAAACAATGAAACCAGGGCACAGAAGAAGACATCAAAAATCCAGGTAATATCGAGGCCCTTGCAAAAGTCTTATGACCGGATTGTCGTCATTCCGGCGCAAGCCGGAATCCGTGCGCCTGGGAGCAGGTGCGATCTGAGAGGTGAAAGTCCTCTCCCAGGGAATGCCCGTCCCTGGTAGCCGAAGGTAACTGCGTCGTCGCGAGGCGGGGTGGGAAGCAACCGGAGGCGAACATGCAGTCCGTA
>QYQD01000194.1 GCA_007280345.1 Deltaproteobacteria bacterium
CATAGCGAGCGCATTCCCCCTGCTTGCAGCGGGGTTAGCGAGCGAATACGATGCATTTTACCTTGCATACGGAGATTCCCCGTCCGCCCCAGGCGGACTGCGGGGAGCTTCAATATCGTTAGGCGGGTAGTAAACGGGTGATGGCATCCCTTAAGTCGGATATCTCGAAGGGTTTGCTCAAAACAAAATCGGCCTTCTTCTCCTGAGCCAGCTCTTCTGCATACCGGCCAAAACCGGTTATGGCAATGACGGGAATATTGGGATAATCCTTTTTAATAACGCTGATTATTCCTATCCCACTGATGTAAGGCATACTAAGATCGGTAATCACCATATCATAACGTCCGGTTCGCAAGTGCTTCAGGCCCTCTAAACCATCCGCCGCCCCGGTAGTTTCATATCCTAAAAAGGTAAGATAGTCCAATAACATAGATAAGACTTCCTGATCGTCTTCTACTACCAGTACTTTCTTATTCGGCGCCATCTTCCGTCCCTCCCGGGTAATACCCGTTAACCCCTTTCTTATAGGATATATGCCTGGCAAAAAGCAAATATTTTTTAAACTTTTTATGGTGAAGCCAGGGAATAAATTTCATCCGCCGTATAGGCAAAGGGGAGTACGGATAAAGAAGACCTATGCAGAGAAGCAGCTTTTGGCCAGCTTAGCCATATTGCGGCGTATTACCCCTACCTGCTTTGGGGGGATACCGGCGCCGAGGGCCACCTGTTTAGCCATAGTTTCTGACATGAAGTCACCCGGCCCGTGGCCGTCAGAATTTACACAGAGAGGGGCGTTATGCTGGAGGGCCAGGCGCGCCACATGGCCATTGGTCAGACAGTGTCCCCGGCGGCAGGTAATCTCAAGAAAAATTCCTTTCCTGGCGGCCAGCATTACTTCCTCTTCGCTGATCAGCCCGGGATGGGCCAGTATATCAATGGGAGACTCCAAGGCCGCCCGGTTGGTCCCGGGCGCTACCGGCTCAACAAGGGTCTCACCATGGACTACAACCACTTTTGCCCCCAATTTCCTGGCCTCTTTGGCCAGAGGTTGGATTAAGGATGGCGCAATATGTGTCAACTCTATCCCTGGAATAAGCCTGGTCTTGCTATATCGGTTGATATCTGCGGCCACTTTCGTAATACGGGGGATAATAAGGTCGATGTTTGAGCTGTCGGCATGATCGCTGATAGCCACAAATTCATAACCAAGGCATTCCACCCTCCGCACCAGTTCAGAGGGAAGGAGTTCCCCGTCACTAAAAAGGCTATGGGTGTGAAAATCTATCATAAACACTCACATCTTGTATTTGCCAAAGTCCTCAGGCGAAAGGCGTCCCAGGATCTCAGCCCACTTCTTTCCCTCTTCAGTATGAACCTCCGCCTTGTGACCCATCTCCATGCGTTTCGACTTATCTATCACCGTTTCATGGACATAAATCGGCGAATCAGTCCGCAAGGCCAGGGCAATGGCATCACTGGGGCGGGCGTCAAGCTGGAACTCTCTATCCTTTGTTATTATCGTGATAATAGCATAGAAGGTATTTTCGCGCAGATCTATGATTTCAATTTTAACCACCCCTGCGCCGACTTCCTTCAAAATGTTTCTAAGGAGGTCGTGGGTCATCGGCCTGGAAAACCGGATCTTCTCCATCTCAGTGGCTATAGCCGTGGCTTCCAGAAGACCAATCCATATTGGCATAGCCTGTTCGCCATCCACCTCTCGCAGGATCATAATCGGTGTATTGGTGACAGGATCGATGGCAATACCGGAAACCTTCATTTCTTTGAACATAACCCTCTCCCCCAGAACTTTATTCTACTGCCAGGCTGCCCTTTAATGAGTGTAGGCAGGCCTTCTCAACGGCAACAATAACCACCTTTCCAGGCAAGTCCCCATCTCCGCTGAAATTAACCACTTCATTAGTGCGCGCCCGCCCCATCCATTCCCGGGGCGAACTCTTGCTATATCCCTCGACTAAAACCTCTGCTTGCTTACCCACCATGGATTTATTACGATTATATGTTATTTCTTTTTGCAGGGCCAGCAATCTGGAAAGTCTCTCTTGTTTTACCGGCTCCGGCAACTTATCGTCAAAAGTTGCAGCCTTAGCCGGCGGCCGGTCTGAATATTTAAAGGCAAAGGCGCCGGCAAACCGGACCTGACGCATTATGCCCAGCGTATCTTCAAAATCAGTCTCAGTTTCGCCCGGAAAGCCTGCGATAAGATCGGTAGTTATGCTGATATCCGGGCAGACCATCCTTAGTTTGGCCACCTTCTCCAGGTAATCATCCCGCGTATATTTCCGGTTCATCCTTTTTAATATCCTATCCGAACCAGATTGTATTGGCAAGTGAATATGCTCGCAAAGGGACTTAATGCTGCCAAAACACCCTATCAGGTCATCGGATATGTCCTTGGGATGGGAGGTGATAAATCGCAGCCTCTCCAGGCCGTCAACCTCGCCTATTTTTCTAACTAAGTCGGCGAAACCGCACCCGCCATCGCCATGAAGCCCGTAGGAGTTCACGTTTTGACCAAGAAGTGTTATCTCCTTTACCCCCTGTTCGACCAGCCCCCTGATTTCCTTTAATATCTCCTCGCTTTGACGACTAAACTCGCGTCCGCGTACGTAAGGCACGATACAATAAGAACAAAAGTTATTACACCCGGTCATGATGCTGACATAGGCCGTCGTCGTCCTTTTTCCGTTCAGGCTGCGCACATGACCGGGAAGTTCATAGGCTGTGGCAAGTTCTGTGCAGGTAATCCTTCTTGCGTTCTTCTCTGCCTCCCTTATAAGCTCAGGAAGGCGGTGAATACCCTGCGGCCCGATAACCAGATTAAGGCCTGGACTCTTTTTAAAGAGCCTGCTGCCCTCCTGCTGGGCTAAGCAGCCGGCCACAATAACCATCAGGTCAGGGTTTTTCTTCTTAAATTTCCGCAGGCGGCCCAGGAAGCTATAGGCCTTTTCTTCGGCTTTCTGCCTTATGCAGCAGGTATTTACCAGGACAAGATCGGCGCAGGCCGGGTCTTTGGTCGTCTCATAGGCCATATTGGATAGAATACCGGCCATCTGCTCCGAATCGTGTTCATTCATCTGGCAGCCGAAGGTGGCGATATAGGCTTTCTTGCTCATAAGTTGCTAAGGATACCGTGCTCTTTATAATCTCTGCGGGTATTATAATACCAATCTTCCCCAATTCAATATAAAAATGGCAGCGCCTGCCGCCGGATACGACGTAAAACGTTAGACGTTCGAAATGTTCGAGACATTCGGCGTTCGAGGCGATTGACTCCCGACGGTCTGAGTTTCGAGCTCTCTGACCCGTAACCCGCAACTCGTAACGCTTACCTCGACTCCCAACTCCCGACTTCTGACTTCTGTATTCTGTATTCTGTATTCTGTTTTAAGGCCGATTTCTGTCTTTATGGATACCAGGAGTTCCCGCACCAGGTCTTCATTGCCGGAAGAGATGTAGAGTTCGACTATCCCTTGCCGACGGTCAACGGTGCTCATGGTCGCCAGGTTATCGTAGCCCTCCAGGATAAATTTCAAGTAGTGAACCTGTCGGGGGTCAATCTGTATTTTCCAGTTTGTCATGTGCATCTTGTAGGTACCCGGTGCGCTCTTTCAAAACACCGGCTCAACCCTCACTGCAAGGGATACAGACAATCTTCCCGCCCCTTACCCGGGCGCGAGGCTCCATGACCTTTTCTCCACAGATTGCGCAGCGCACGCCGGGATATATCTGCGCTTCGGGCGGGACGGGCATGGTCACATGCCTTATCTTCATCACTTCCTCAGGAGAAGCACTGAGGATAGCCTGAATTTTTCTGGCCTTACGACTCCGGATTCGCGACATAACCTCCTCGGTCTTTTCGCCCGCATGGAATCTCTCCCAGGCCGCTTTCTCTTCCGGTGTCTCCGGGTAATCGAAGTCTATAGAAAAACGGATTCCTTCACCAGTAGCCCGGCTGTAAAACGTATAAACCTGTTTCCCGTAGTCTCTGTGGATGAGGTTCCCCTTGCCAAAGGTGCAGCCGGTCAATACCTGAATAGCATCTACAGCACAGGAATCATTTTCCACAATAGCCACGAGTTCTTCATCTTTTGCCTTCCGGCCAAGTTGTTTAATCGCCTCCCTGGCCACCCTGTAACCATAGGCCACCCCCGGACAAATATGACCGTGAAAGGCAATGACCTTTTTCAAATCGTCGTCATATTCCATGTCGGCACCTCCTAACCCGGATTCGCCGTGGCTGATCATCTTGTACTTTGAAATTTGGGCTTTAAACTATTTCTCCTACCAGATCATAGGGATGCGCTTCAGTAATCCTAACTGAAACGATCCGGCCGATTTCCGTCTGACCGCTGGCGATATAGACCTGCCCGTCTATATCCGGGGCCTGAAAAACAGCCCGGCCCTTTAAGAGGAGTTCTGTTTCATCGCTCAGGCCTTCAACCAGTACCGGGATTATCTTACCGACCCGGGAGCGGTTTATGGCCAGAGATATGGCCTGTTGCGCCTTGAGTATTTTTTTCTGACGCTCCCTTTTTACCTTTTCCGGCAATTGGCCGGGCAACCGGCCGGCTACCGTCCCCTCTTCCGCTGCATAGGGAAAAACCCCTACGTGTTCAAAGCGCGTCTCTTTTACAAGTCGCAGCAATTCCTGGAATTCTTCCCCGGTCTCACCGGGAAATCCCGCTATAAGTGATGTGCGGAGCGCAGCCTCGGGTAATTTGCGGCGGATCTTTTCTATCAGGGCATAGATATAAGCCTGATCGTAAGGCCGACGCATAAGTCTGAGGAGACGCGGACTTATATGCTGGATGGGGATATCGAGGTATGGGCATATCCGGGGCTCTGAGGCCATTAATTCCAGGAGTTCATCATTAATCGCAGTAGGATAGAGGTAAAGCAACCGAATCCAGTCTAAGCCCGGAATAGTAAGCAACTTCTTCAGCAGATTGGTCAGGCCTGTGCCGTCCCCAAGGTCACTGCCATAGGCGCTTGTGTCCTGAGCAACCAAGATAAGTTCGCGCACCCCTTCTCCGGCCAGTCGCGAGGCCTCTGCAAAGACCGAGTCAACCGGGCGGCTCCTTAATTTCCCTCTGAGCCGCGGGATCAGGCAGAAGCTGCAGCGATGGCCACATCCTTCGGCAATCTTCAGATAAGCAGTATAAAAAGGCGTGGTGCGTCTCCGCGGGGTATATTCATCCATAATGAACCGGGGGCTGCGGGGTAAGGAGAGCGGACGAATCAGGCCATCTTTGAGACTGCGCAGCGCCTCTCCTATATCCTGGAAACCATCCGTACCGATAAAGGCGTCAACTTCGGGAAGGAGTTTTATCAGTTCCTTGCCATAGCGCTGAGGGAAGCAGCCGGTTACCACCAGGTGCTTTAAGCTGCCTTTCTTCTTATTCTCAGCAAGGGCCAGAATAGTTTCGATGGATTCTTCCACGGCCGGCCGGATGAAGGCGCACGTATTTACAATTATGACCCCGGCCTCTTCCTCCCTGGAGGTAATCTCATAGCCGGCGGCTATCAGCACGCCCAGCATGACCTCGCTGTCCACCAGGTTTTTGGGACAGCCGAGACAGGTTATGAAAACTGACTCAGGCATCGGTATTAGTAAAAGATAGGGGCAAAGGAGTGAACAGTCTTTTGATCAATGGCCTGGAACATAATGTAGGTATAGGAGACTATGATAGCCACGGCTGCCGGCACAAAATAAGGCGCTGTCTTTTCCTGTATCCCAATACTCCCCTCTTCCCACCCTTTATTCTCCCGTAATAAGGAGATGAAATTATATATGACATAACATTCCACTGCAAAAGGCGGGAACCCGATATAGCCGGCAATGGGCATCTCAAACACTTTAAACTGTCCCACAAGGGGCACGGTATATACCCATTTGCTCCCGGCCCAGAAATTCCACAGCTCCCAGAATACGCCGCAGATGAATCCAGCCGTAAGCAGGAGAGAGAATTTGCGGAGAGAGCCTTGCTGCCAGTCGCGCATTAACGACCGGCCGCCGAAGTGATGATTTATCGGCTCCAGAAGAAAAATGAAACAGCCCCAGACCAACGGAAAAAAGTATTGCGGCCAGATGACCGGCAGGATGAAAAAGGCCAGGCCTAAAAGTATAAACGGGCCATACCAACTTTTGGTCGGAGAAATGGGCCGGACGCGCCTCTTCTTGTAGAGACCGGCTGCCTCCAGAAACTCTGTGGTTTCAAAAAGGCCGGGAAGTACTGTGCCATAGGCTACAAAGTAACCCAACCAGCGCAGCCAGCGGATATCTATTATCCTGACATAATACCAGTTTTTGATATAAAGGTTAAAGGCCTCGAAAATGAGCCAGATAAAGACTGACCAGGGAACAAGCAAGAGAAACTCGCCGGTACGATTTACGAGAAGGGAATTCCCTTTACATCGATAAACCAGGCCATCGATCAGCAGGATATACGGCCACCAGGCAAAGATGTAAAAAAGCGAATAAACCGGCTCGGTCCTGGAAATAAACAACATAGAGGAAACAGCCAGAATTATCAATCCCAGGTAAGCGTGTGCAGGCAATTTAGCTGTAGCCATGATTTTCCCCTATGTTTTTATGTTTATCTCACCGACCGCAGACTGTCAACGTTTTTGACTAAAAGTGTTAAAGGCCGGGTTGAATGTCTCTCGCTTTTACAGTATATTGCTGCTCGAGGTTCGATAGATGAAGGTTATTCTGGCCAAGAAGGCGGGGTTTTGCATGGGCGTAAGAAGGGCCATGGATACCGTGCTGGCCGCGGTCAAAGAAAAATCCGCCGCAGGCGGATCTATATCCACTTTTGGCCCTCTTATTCACAACCAGCAGGTCCTGGATTTACTGGCTGATAAAGGCGTCTCCGTGGTCAGGAGCGTCGGTGAGATCAAAGGCGGCACGGTAGTCATTCGAGCCCATGGTATCCCTCCTCAGCAAAAAGAAGCTATCCTGCAGACCGGCGCACAGGTAATAGATGGTACCTGCCTGCGGGTTATAAAGGTTCAAACCATTATCCGCCGCTTTGCCCGCAGAGGATATCGAGTAATCATCGTTGGTGACGAAGGGCATCCGGAGGTATTGGGACTCCTTGGTTTTGCCGGAGGCCAGGGCCTCTTAATAAGCAGCAAGACCGATATTGCCGGACTCCCCGAACTGGACAAATACATCGTTGTGGCCCAGACTACGCAGGATGAAAACCTTTTTAACCAGATTGCCTCGGAGATCACCTCAAAATATCCGGGGGGCCAGATATTTAATACTATCTGTCATTCAACCCACGAACGGCAGGCCGAGGTTCTTGAACTCTGTAAAGAAGTTGAGGCCGTTGTTGTAGTGGGTGGTAAGGAAAGTGCAAATACAAAAAGACTGGCTCAAATTGCAGAAGAGGCCGGGTTAAAAGCCTACCATATCGAGACAGAAAACGATTTGGATTTAAAAGAGATGTCCGGTTTCAGCCGGGTGGCCGTTACGGCCGGGGCATCGACCCCCAACTGGATAATCAACCGGGTTGTAAGCAAACTGGAAAGCGTGAAGGGTAAACAGGAAAGCGCCCTTAAGGCTACGGCATATACATTCTTTCGCTTTCTTCTGGAAAGCAACCTCTATATCAGCCTCGGGGCAGGATTCCTCGCCTATGCCTCTCTCAAACTACAAGGGATAAAAGGGGCCTTACCATATTTCTTCATTGCGGCCGCTTATATCTATGCCGTCCATAATCTGAATCATTTTACAGACAAAGAAGCAGACGCCTTTTCCGAACCCGGACGGGCCATATTCTTCGCTAAGCATGAAAAGCTTATCCTTTTTTTATCTATCCTGGCCGCTGCCTTTGCCCTTTCTCTATCTTACTCCCTGGGTTTATTTCCGTTTCTCTTTCTGTTTTTTATTTGCATCCTGGGGACATTGTACGGAGTTAAAATTATTCCCGATTTTTTAAGCCCTATTATTCCCCTCCGTCGATTGAAAGACATACCAGGATCCAGGACATTATTTATAGCCCTGGCCTGGGCGGCAGTTGCGGCTTTTTTGCCTGCCTGGAACTCAGGCCAGGGGTTCACGCCGGGCCTTGTCGCGGCCTTCCTCTTTGTCCTTGCCTTTGTCTTCGTGCGTTCGGCGCTCCTGGAAGTATTTGATGTCCAGGCTGACCGTATGTTCGGACGAGAAACACTGCCTATTTTAATCGGAGAGAGGTCAACTCTTACCCTGCTGAAGGGACTTATAACATTTATGGTTATTCTCCTCGCGGCTTCTTCCTTCCTCGGATATGTTACCACGGTCGGCCTCTGGCTGACCTTACCGGTGTTATCTATGGCCGGATGCATTGTCCTTTTCGAAAAGAACTACTTGCGGCGGGGAGTAAAACTGGAATTCCTGATTGAAAATAACTTTATTCTGGCCGGCCTGGTAAGCTACTTATGGGCGCATTTTTGAATTGCTTACCCCTGATCCACCATCAAGGCATCATCTGCGGCGTTGCCTTCGATCGCTCCTCCTTGCGGCGTATTGCTCCATACGCCTCAGTCGTCGCTCCTCGGCGCCTTGCATCTAATATCTTGCTGGTGATCAGGAATACTCCATAAC
>QYQD01000002.1 GCA_007280345.1 Deltaproteobacteria bacterium
CACGGCCCGGATATAGCGCTGCTCCTGGGGATGCGGGATATGTCTCCGTCCGACCGGCAGAGTGCGGTTGAGCCGGTTTCCTTCTCTGAAAACCTCAAATTCATGTCCATAGAATACCTGATGGCGGACAAAGATCAGGCCATAATATGGCGCGGTCCGCTGAAATACAAGGCTATAAGGACCTTTTTGGGCGAAGTGCGGTGGGGAGAACTGGATTATTTAATAATAGACGCCCCTCCCGGCACCGGCGACGAACCCTTGACCATTGCGCAAACTATAAAGGATGTCAGGGCGCTTATCGTAACTACGCCGCAGGAGGTGTCCCTCTCTGACGTGCGTAAATCTATCCGTTTCTGTCGCAAGGCCGATATGTCTATCGTGGGTCTTATAGAGAATATGAGCGGCCTCAGTTGTCCGCATTGCGGGAAGGAGATACCATTATTTAAAATCGGCGGCGGCGAGAGGCTGGCCCGCGAAATGGTTATCCCCTTCCTCGGCCGGATCCCTTTGGAGCCCAGGATTGTTGTGGCCAGCGACGACGGCAAGCCATTTATGAACCAAGCTGCGGAAGGTCAGAGTGTGGCGGCAAACGCCTTTGAGAAGATAGCCGAAAGGATTTTGGCTGAAGAGGCCAAGTGCCCGGCGGCAGCACGTATGTAACCATGCACGATAAAAAACCAACCGTCAAAGAAATAAATAATGCCCGGGAAGTTCTTGGTCTCCCAGCCTTCGCTATCCTGACGGAAATAAAGAAGGCCTATCGTAAAAAATGTCAACGCTGGCATCCGGATACTGCCCGTGGGAAAGACCTGGAAAAACATAACCAGAAGATGCAGGCTATAAATGAAGCCTACCAGGTTCTCCTGGCTTACTGCCAGAACTACCGATATTGTCTCGAGCCAAAGGAAGAAGATGCAGATGAGAACTGGTGGATGGATAGATTCGGTCAGGATCCCCTCTGGAGCAGCAAGAGACAAAAGGATTAGAGCACCTTACCCAGAAAAAGGATAACACCGCTGACTATAATCTTACTAATTTTATTAGGTTATGCCCTTGGCTCTGTTCCCTTTGGCCTGATTATCGGTAAGAGGGCGGGGCAGATGGATATCCGTAAGGCCGGTAGCGGCAACATCGGCGCCACTAACGTTGGCCGGATATTAGGCAAAAAATGGGGTATCTTAACCCTCCTTTGTGACATAAATAAGGCCGTCATCCCCTTAGGGTTTGCTCTCTACGGCCTTCGCGGGGTGGCAAATATGGAGCTATGGGTCAGCCTTATTGCCCTGGCGGTCTTTATTGGCCATCTCTACCCTGTCTATCTGAAATTTAAAGGCGGCAAAGGAGTGGCCACGGCCCTTGGTGTTTTTATTGTCCTCATACCGTGGGCTGCGTTTTCGGCCTTTCCGGTATTTATAGCTGCTACCTGGATCTCCGGATATGTATCGGTGGGGTCGCTTACTGCGGCTGCGGCCATGCCTTTGCTGGCCTGGCTTTTTAGCCATTCAAAGATATATACACTGCTGGCTGCGGCCATGGCCGCACTTATCTGGATAAAACATAAAGACAACATCCGGCGGATGTTAAACGGAAGTGAAAAGTCCTGGCGCAAGGGCTAGAGTTTTTTTAGCTTGCCCTGACATCTTCTTTGCGTGCGGGAGGGGCGGCGGGCCGCCCCTTTTCTTTTCGTCGTACTATTATAATCTTCGTCTTCGCTTTCCAGGCCTTTGGCATCGCAGTACAGGGCCACCGCCATCTTCTCCTCAAATTCATGCGGGGGTATTACGGCAGCGTTTTCCTTCAAGGCAAAGGAAGCGATGTCTGAATCTGCAGTAATTACAACGGCCCTCTCCCCCTCTTCACGCACAATTCTCTTTATAACCTCATCGGCGGTTTCCCCTAACCGTGAATAGATGACACGAATTCCGCTCACCCGGTCATGGCTTTCTTTGCAATCTCCGCCTTTCCACCCATCGAAAATCACGGTAATAGGATGGCCTTTTATGGTCTTATAGCGGGCAAGATTCCCGATCAGGGCCTCACGCCCCTTCTGAAAATCCTGTAGCTCTATAGAACTCAGTCGCGGCGATTGTCTTATCAGGTTATAGCCGTCTATAATTAAGTGCAGAGCCAATGGTCAGGCACCCTGTTCCAGGCCAGAGATATAATCGACAATACGCGCCAGATCCTCTTCTGAATAAAAATCGATCTCGATTTTGCCCCGCTTACCACGCCTTGAAATACGAACCCTGGTTCCCAGATGTCGCATTATCTCCTCGGCCAGCGAAAGGGTATGGCTATCTGGTTGTCTTTGGCCCGCCGGCTGGTGCGGTTTTTTCAATCTTCGCACCAAGGCCTCGGTTTCCCGCACGGAAAGGTCCTTTTTTATGATCGTATCTCTGACCATCCGCTGGCCTTCTTGATCCTCAATCCCAGCCAGCACCCGGGCATGTCCCATGCTGAGGTCCTCCGCCCATATATTTTCCTTTATGTAATCCGGCAGCTTAAGTAAACGGAGAAAATTGGCCACGGTGGAACGCTCTTTTCCTACACGGGAGGCCAACTCTTCCTGCGTCAGGCCAAACTCCTGTATGAGGCGGTTATAGGCCCCGGCCTCCTCCAGGGGATTCAAATCCTCGCGCTGGATATTTTCAATTAGGGCCAGCTCTAAGACCTCCGCAGGGGAGACATCCTTGACGATGATTGGTATGTCCTTCAGCCCTGCTTTCTGGGCGGCCCGCCACCTTCGTTCCCCGGCGATAAGTTCGTAGCCTGAATCGACACGCCGCACGATTATGGGTTGAATAATGCCCTTTTCTTTTATCGAAGCGGCCAGTTCTTCTATCCGATCATTCTTTATTACCCGGCGCGGCTGGTAAGGATTGGGTTTTACCTCTTCAATGGCACAGGAAAAGATCGCCGGCTCTTTTTCCTCTTGCGTCCCACTGGGTAGCAACGCATCCAGCCCTTTTCCTAAGCCGGTTTTTTTAATCATATAACCTTCCTTTCCTCTCTAGCCAGAAACTCTCGGGCCAAAGCCAGATAGGACTGCGTCCCCTTTGAATATTTATCATACAGCAGCACAGGCTTGCCGTGGCTGGGGGCCTCGCTGAGACGGACATTTCGAGGAATAATGGTATCGAAAACCTTTGCCTGGAAATGCTTATGTACTTCGCTAACCACCTGGTGGGAAAGATTGTTCCGGGCATCAAACATGGTAAGAACTAGTCCGGCAACCACAAGCCTGGGGTTTAGAGACTGCTTGATAAGGCGTACGGTCTGCACGAGTTGGCTCAAGCCCTCCAGGGCATAATATTCACACTGTAGTGGTATCAGGATGGCATCCGCGGCCGTAAGGGCATTGACTGTAAGCAGGCCCAGGGATGGCGGACAATCTAAAAAAATATAGTCAAATCGAGATTTAACCGGCGCCAAGACCTTAGATAAAACGGTTTCACGTGAAACAATCTGTACAAGCTCAATTTCTGCACCAACCAGATCTATGCTGGCCGGTAAAATAGATAGGTGAGGCACCTCTGTCGGCCGCACCACCTCATCAAACGAGACCTCATTAATAAGCAAGTCGTAGAGACTTTTCCCGACATTTTTCTTTTCGAGGCCCAGCCCGCCCGTGGCATTGCCCTGTGGATCGCAATCCACCAGAAGGATCTCACAGCCCGAAAAGGCCAGAGATGCGGCCAGGTTTACGGCCGTTGTGGTCTTACCAACACCGCCTTTTTGATTAGCCAGACAGATGATCTTACCCATGATGAAGTGAAGTTACCACAAAACGTTTTCCTTGCAAAGGACATTTATGTCCCAGGATATTGAGTTGTTTCACGTGGAACAACCCAACTGATGGTCGCCAATTAGTGTTCATCCGGAAACCACTGTTTCCGGATTCACGCTTTCAGCGATCAGCGATTAGCTGTCAGCATGTTTGTTATCCGTTAACCGTTAACCGTTGTCCGACATTTTCTTTCGGTAAACGGTCAACAGTGAACGGTGGACCGGCTTCATGCTGATGGCTGAACGCTCATTCGGAACTTTTGGGTTTTCGGATGAAAATAATTAGTTGATGTTATTGCTTAAAATATAATCATTCTAAGGCAGACCGCAGGCTAGATATACTGCATGCTCTATGGTGAGCATCTACAAATCTTTTATCAAAGGGTATTAACAATTTTTGTAATCGCGCTGCCCCCAACCCCACTCCTTTTATAACAAGTTGAATATATTAGAAAAAATTATCGACCCGGTAGGGCACTGTTCTTGCAACTGTCTGATATTAAAGAATTACGTATTAATTCCGATAACATAAAGCAGGGGCTTTTTGAGGTCTTGCTCGTGCCTATACAGATGCGCAGAGAACGTATATTTATTGAGGTAAGTTAGATATGGAGAAAATCTGTCTGGCCCGGAGGAGATGGGAAGGTAATAAGGTTGAGGAAGGGGACTTGCAGCCGCCGGTAGCCTTGCCGGCTCCATCTGAACCGGGCATTACTATCGAACCCAATGAGGTAATTAATTCTTTAGTTAAGTCTTTGGTCGCTATAGGCAACAAAGACTATGACGAGTCCAGGGCCACGGTGAAGAAGTTTGACTTGGAGATTAGATATGAATTGTTTTCCCCCATCAAGGTTACGGTGTATGTCACACCTGCCCAGCCGCAGACTGACAAACAATGGCTTACCGTAGAAGAGACAGCCCGATCTCTCAAGGTAAGCACGGCTACGATTTACAAGGAACTCTTAGCCGGAAAATTGGTCGGGCTTAAGATAGGGCGGCAGTGGCGTGTGTTTAGGCCCGGATTGGACGGGGAAGCCTGGGAGGGATTAATATGACCTATTACAGATATTGGGGATTGAATCGGCCGCCGTTTGATAATGTGCCTGATCCGAAGATGTATTGGCCGCAGAATCCCGGTTTGGAAGATGCCATATCAGAGACTTTATTTGCCATTAAAGAGGGGAATGAGTGTCTGGCGGTAATAGTAGGGGATATTGGAACAGGAAAGACATTGGCCTTACGTATTCTCCTGAACGAATTAGGCCCGGATAAATACAGGATAGCCTTTCTGACTAATCCCACGCTGTCTTTCACACAGATAATGCGCGAGATCATCGGCCAGTTGGAAAATAAGAAGGTAGTCACGAAGTGGAAAGACCATTTACAAGAAGAAATTAATCAGATCCTTTATCGAACAGCCGACGAAGGTAAGCGCGTAGTTATATTCATCGATGAAGCCAATGTCCTGAACCCGGCCGGCTTACAGGGGCTGCGGCTCCTCACCAATATGCAAGATGACCGCCGGAATCTGGTGACTTTTGTACTTGCCGGCCAGAAAGAGTTGGCGCAAAAGCTGGAAAGACCGTCGATGGAAAACCTCTACCAGCGCATCGGAGTTTATTGTAAGGTGAGGGGGTTAGACTCTCTGGAACTGGTTGCCGGGTATATAGCTCATCGGCTGAAACAGGCACGCCCCGACGCATCTGCGACCGGATGTTCCAGAGAGATATTTACTGAACAGGCGGTTAGGGCTATATGGAACCATTCCCGTGGTGTGCCGCGGGTGGTCAACAAGATATGCAAGTTATGTCTTAAGGCCGGTGAGACTAACCAGCTTCAATCCATAGATGAAACCATGGTAGAAAACCTTGCCTATATGTTTAAAAAAGGCTTTTTTAAGAAAGATAGGCCCGCGGCGTTGAAGGTTCAGGAGAGTGCTGAACATAAAACGTCAGGAGGAGTTCCACCTGAAACACAGGAGGAAGAAAACATATCTTCTTTGGAGTCGGATGCCGGACATAAGGCCACGACCTTAAAAGACGATTCCTCACCATCGGAACTTTTAGCGGTTAAGTCTTCCCAGGCGAGCAGCGAGGAAGGGGAGCCTGTCGCTGCAGAATGCACCGCCGCTGTAAAAACCGATGCAGAGAAGCCCGTTCAAACCAGGGAGCACGCCCCGGCGCAGCTACGACCGGATGCTGAGGACGAAGGACCAACATGGCCAGAGATAGAAGAGCTGGTTAAACAGATCCCTCCTGAAATTTTAAATCGGCTTTATACTATGGAGGAGCGGCAGCTTTACCGCCTGGCCGGCCAACTAGCCGCCAGTCAACTGCGTGAAAATGGGACGCTGAAGAATACCTCAGATCCCATCGTTCAGTGGGAAAAGATGCGGAGCGCGATAGTGATGTTACTTAAAAATTTTTCCAGACTTAATCAGGTCGGACAGGCTACCGAATATCGTTAGCTAAAGAGGCTCTTGCAAAATTGTCTGTCATCCCCGAATGATTCTATCCCCGATACAGGCATTCGGGGACGGATATGGTTTTTACTTGAATAAAACCAGATTCCCGCTCAAAAGCGTTGCGGGAATGACAAAAAATGGAGTTTTGCAAGAGGCTCTAAAGAATGATGAATTCGTAAAAAGTCAAAATTACCGCAGAGGTCGCCGAGGTTGGCGTAGGGGCAGGGCTTGCCCTGCCCAATAAGAGCGCAGCAAGCGGCGCCCCTACGTTGCGGGTTACGGCCTCGGCGTGAGCTCAGCCGAACGGACTCTGCGTGCTCAGCAGTGAAAAGGCTTTTTTACGAATCGATCAAAGAATAGCCTGAAGAATCTATAAGTTAACTCCCCGGCAGCTATAGGCAACGTCATGGGTCATTGGTTAGGTGTGGAAGATTGACCACTTTTACCAGTGACTAATGACAGCCACTCTAGTCTTAGCCATTACCGAATGCACTCTTGAGCCCCGGATAAGAATCGGTAGGATTTTATTTCTTTGCCCAGAAGGCTGTGTACAAAATTTTCCAGAATAGGTGCGCTTTCGGCCAATGGTTGAGCGCTAAAATGTAGTCGGGAAAGCTTAGCCAGAGACGTTTTTTGGGCTAATGAGAGGAGTTTGACGGTGCCTGGCGAAAGGCGATTTTTTAAGGGAAGATTAAGGGCGCAGTCAGAACAGACAATGCCCCCCTTTTCATAATTAAAACTATAAGAAACCTGTCCACCCTTCCATAGATTACAGTTAACACAAGCTATAAAATTAGGGGCATAACCGACTATGGTGAGGAGGCGCAGGTGAAAAATTACAGATAGAGGGGCTAAAGAGGCGCCTTGATCGACCATGCGAAGGGCCCATAGTAAAAGATGAAAAAGTTCGGCATGGGGATCACGATCCCTTACCCAGGCATCTACCAGTTCACAGAAATAAGAGGCATAAGCAAATCTTTCGGGTGCCTTTCGTATGGAAGGAAACGATTGCAGCAGGTCACATTGGTCGATTCTGGTTAGAGATGAATGATGTTTTTCCCAGAGAATAGGTCGGACGAAGGAAAACAGATCTAACTGGTTAGCAAAGCGCTTGCGGCTCCTTTTAGCGCCCTTGGCAATGCTTGTTATTTTACCTAAAGAATATGTAAATAAGGTAATAATCTTGTCAGATTCACCAAAGTCCTTATGGTTAAGTATGATAGCGGGTGTTTTGTGGAGAGGCATAGGCTTTAATCAGGATAAATCACATTACTTTGGGGGTTGGCAGTGGCAGAGTAATATCCACTACCTGCCCGCTATCCCCAAGGGATTTCAGTTGCTCGCCATCCAGATAAAGATCCATGCCGCCGGCGTTGCCTATAATTAGCCTTATTTTGTTATCCATCGTCCAGGTAATGGTTTCACCTGCCTTAAAGGAGTATTCCTGCAGGTTCTGTTCGTCAATCACCGACTGTACCCACGTATTTTCTTTAAAAACGGCCCGTAACTCATGTTGCTTTTCGTAGATGCGCTGGGGCGTGATATCTTGGAGTTGAGGCGCCTCCGGTGCTTTCGCTTGAGGATCAGGAATGTTTGTTTGTTCGGGAGCATATGTTTGGGCCTGGTCAACAACACGATTGGCCTCGACCGGTCGTGAATGCGCTGGGGCGTAGCTTTTGGACAAGGGCGGTTGTTCTTTTTTGAGGGGTTCCTTTTTGCCGATATTAACCACGAGACTCAAGAGAAAGACAACGATAATGATTGATATAGATATCTTAAGGAGTTTTCTATGCCTGGAAAAGAACAGCCATATTTTTTTTTCGGGAGGAGGGCTAATTTCTTCTTGATGTTCGGGTGATGTAGTCTGAGGATGATAGCGGAGGAGGACGTCGTTAGTATCTAACCCGATATATTGAGCATAGCAACGGATAAAGCCTCGAACAAATACCTCTGCCGGAAATCTTTCTGTTTGCCCTTCTTCTATGGTTCTTAAAATGCCAATATTAATTTTGGTACCATTGGCAACTTCTTCCAGGGTTATGTTTCTGAGTTCCCTCTCGCGTTTTAGATAATCGCCGATAGACTCCATGTGCCCCCCGGTTTTTGGTTTTTATATATAGATCGGCATATTTTTCCGATTAAAAAATAAGGGGCAGGAACTTTTACTTTTGGTTCCCGTACCGCTGGTGCTCAAAGTAAGACCTCTATATATGACCTATCGCGAAGCTCTTTTATCCAGACCATAAAACGCTTATTCACATCTTGCTCAAACAGAACTTGATATATTTCTTCCTTTGCCTCTTCAAATGTTTTTTCTTTTGATTCTTTAATATCTATAACTTTAAAGATTTGATAGCCGATAGGAGTTTCAACTACGGGACTTACCTCTCCGGTCTTAAGAGAGGTAATAACGTCCTTCATATATGGCGCCAGCTCATTTTTATCCAGATAGCCCAGATTGCCGCCCTCAGATGCGGTGGGATATCCGGAAAACTGCCTGGCCAGGCCTTCAAAATCAGCCCCATCCCTGGCCCGCTGGCGGATATCTTCGGCCTTTTTAAGGATAGCGTGTTTTTCTTCCTCACTACAACCGACGGGTATGCTGAAGACAATATGCTGAACCCCATATTCTTGTTGGCCGGTATAACTGTGTTGGTTATCCTTATAATACTCTCTGAGTTTGTCTTCAGTTATAACGATCTTGGCATTGACTGTCTGGCTGATCAATTTGAAGCGTTCTATCTGTTCCTTGAGTTTCTGGCGGTACTCTTCCATGGAGATGCCGTCCTGTTCCAGGCGGGCCGTCAGTTGTTCCTTGGTTATCTCATGGTCTCGAATGATTTTTTCGATGGACGCATCGACCTCTGCCTCAGACACAGACAATCCGAGCCTTTTTGCTTCCTGCTCAGCCAGCTTTCGCTCAATAAGGTGATTAAGCACCTCGGTTCTTATTTTCCCTTTTTCTCTTTCTATGGCGGCGGCTGAGGCCTCCTGCTGGAGTTGACCGATAACACGCTGCTCCTCTTTGCCTAATTCCGCCAGGGTTATGACGTCTTCATTGACGATGGCTACAATACGATCGACAATTTCGGCAGAACCTACCGCAGGGAGGAGAAAGATAAGCGAAGAGATGAGAAGAAAAAAGCAATTGAGTAGTTTCATGGTCAAAAGTTGATGAACTCGTAAAAAGTAAAATTTACCGCAGAGGTCGCCGAGAACGCTGAGATAACATATTGAATAGTTTACAGTTTTTCTCTGCGGACTTTGCGTGCTCAGCGGTGAAAAGGCTTTTTTAGGAATTGATCAAAGTTCACTTGAGAATATAAAATGTAATCTTTACTTGTAGTTGGACATTAGCATCTTACAAAAGGGCTTGCAAGACTTTTTTGACTTCCTCAAGTATCTGTACCCCTTCATCACCGGGTAGGGCCGCATAGAGTTTATTCTCCGGAGTAAAGCGGTACTTACCCCGGTTACGACGGATTAACGATAGGATTGTTTCCGGAGGAAGCCTGGTCTTATCGCTGAAGCTCAAGATAAAATGACCATTAGTGCTGTCCAGGCGGTGCACCTTGAGTTTCTTGAGATCCTGTTTGATTTCCATGATAGACAGGAGGTCTTCGACCTCGGGGGGTATGGGGCCATAGCGGTCTGTTAGTTCATCCTTTATGTCTGAGAGCATCGTAACCGTATCTGCCATAGTTAAGCGGCGGTAGGTAATGAGACGCTGATCCGGCTCCGGCAGATAGTTTTCCGGTATGTAGGCGGAGACCTTAAGATTAATTTCCGGTTCAAAATCTTCTTCAACCGGGGTACCCTTAAGTTCATTTACGGTCTTTTCAAGGAGATCCAGATACAGGTCGTAGCCCACTACCGCAATATGTCCGGTCTGGCTGGTTCCAAGGATATTGCCGGCGCCTCTGATCTGGAGATCGCCCATGGCCAGTTTAAAACTGGATCCCAATTCGTTGAGATCCAATAAGGCCTCCAGTCTTTTTTGGGCATCCCTGGTAAGATGGGCGGGTGACGGGACTAACAGGTAGGCATAGGCCTGCTCTTTAGAGCGCCCCACGCGGCCGCGGAGCTGGTAGATCTCGGCCAGACCGAGGCGGTCAGCCCGGTTGATGATTATGGTATTAGCCGAGGGTATGTCCAGGCCGGACTCGATAATAGTAGTGCAGACCAATACGTCTATCTCCCGGCGGACAAATCTCACCATGATCTCTTCCAGCGCCCTGCTGGAAAGCTGCCCGTGGGCTACGGCTATGCGCACCTCCGGGACCAGCCTCCGCAAACGCTCGGCCACCACCTCAATGCCGACCACCCGGTTATGCACAAAGAAGACCTGACCGCCGCGTTGATATTCCCGGATGATGGCCTCTCGTATCACATTATCATCGAACCTGGTTACATAGGTCTTAACCGGGATACGATCCTGGGGAGGTGTACTTATTACGCTAAGATCGCGTACACTGAGGAGGGACATCTGAAGGGTACGAGGAATAGGGGTTGCCGTCAGGGTAAGGACATCTACGGTCTTCTTCATTTGTTTCAGTTGTTCTTTATGCCTGACGCCAAAACGGTGTTCTTCATCTATAATAAGTAGTCCCGGGTCGTGGAATTTAATATCTTTTTGCAACAGGCGGTGCGTACCGATGACGATGTCTACTTTACCCTCCGCCAGTTTGGACAGAATCTGTTTTTGTTCTTTGGCGGTGCGGAAGCGGCTGAGACAGGCTACAACTACCGGGAAGGGAGAAAGGCGGCGGCTGAAGGTCTGGAAGTGTTGCTCGGCAAGGACAGTTGTGGGTACCAGTATGGCTACCTGCCTGCCATCCATTACGGCCTTAAATGCCGCGCGCAAGGCCACCTCGGTCTTTCCATAACCTACGTCCCCGCATATCAATCGATCCATAGGCCGGGGTGAAGTCATGTCTCCTATGGTATCTTCTATGGCGGCTATCTGGTCCGGGGTCTCTTCATGTTCAAAGGATAGCTCGAACTCCTTATAAAGACTATCGGGTGGTGAAAAGGCAAAGCCCTTTTCCACCTTCCGCCGGGCGTAGATATCCAGCAGCTCCAGGGCCACCTTCCAGATGGCTTCCTGTATCCGTTTCCGGGCGAGTTGCCAGGATTTGCCGCCTAATTTGTTGATTTGCGGGGTATAACCTTCTACACCTATGTATTTTTGCAGTACATTGAGTCTATATACAGGCAGATAGAGTTTATCTCCATCCCGGTATTCCAATAACAGATAGTCGTTGACGGTGTTATCTACCCCCAGCCGGATCAGATTACGATAGAGACCAATGCCATGGTCGCGGTGAACGATCAGGTCGTCAGGCTTAAGTTCGCTAAAGTCTAAAATAGGGGAAAACTTTTTCTTTATGGCCGCAGCCGGTTTCTTTACCCTTTCACCGAACAGCTCGCTTTCGGTCACCAGAATAAGCCTATAGGCGGGGAAGCGGAAGCCGCGCGAGATATCTCCGGTATGGATGCGCACCGTTTGATTCGATGATTCCAGGGCAAAGTGGAAAGGTGTATCTAAGACCTTGGCCTGTATATGGTAATCGGCTAGAAGCCCCTTAAGTTGTTCTGCGGTATGAATCGTGCGGCATACAAGGTAAACAGATTCTCCTTCGTCCAGCCAGGCGGTTATCCGGTGTGGAAAGGCCGTGAAAAAGTCTTCCCGCCTATGACCAACCGGGAATTCAGCTTTTATATCCTCGTTGCCCAGCGTAGCCAGTTGCAGTCTTGCGTCGGCGGCCGGTTTTTCTTCTATAGGTAAGGATATTATGCGTACGTGGGAGGCAGCCGGGATCAAATCTGCCCAGTC
Source organism: Deltaproteobacteria bacterium (assembly GCA_007280345.1). GTDB lineage: Bacteria > Desulfobacterota > QYQD01 > QYQD01 > QYQD01 > QYQD01. The sequence goes on from QYQD01000002.1 coordinate 12,087, forward strand.
CTGGTCAATTTGATAAAGATCCTGCGGCTCCGGGCAAAAACGGGAGTCAGCACGGGCAGTTATATTAATTTCTTTAATCTTGTTTTGAAAACGGGCCTGTTCTTCTCCTATTCTCGCAGGATATATACTCACCAGGAGACCCTCCTGCCTGCCGGCAGGCACGGCGGCCGGGAGGTAATCGCGCCAGGCGGAAAGTTCGGGATAGAATAAAGGCAGGAGGAATTCAGAGCCGGCGAAGTGAATGCGCTGCTCTATCTGGGCCTCGATTTCCTTTATTCCGTCGAGGGCAATATCCCGCTCCATAGCATATTGGCGGATATGTTTCAGGGCATAGGAGGCTTCTTGCTCTCCAAAAATAACCTCATGTACCGGAAGGAGTATGATCTCATTGATCTCGCGGAGAGACCTCTGGGTGAGACGATCAAACTCACGGATGGATTCCACCCAATCTCCAAGACAGTCTATACGGACAGGATTGGTGTGCATGGGGGGAAAAACGTCTATAATGCCACCCCGGAGGCTGAAGTCTCCCACTTCCTGCACGAGCGAGGTAGCGGTATAGCCACCGGCGATCAGCTTTTCTCTTAAGGTCTGACGGTCGAGATCTTCATGAGCAACGATATAATCGACAAAATCGGTCAGTGCCTTTTTGGGCAGCAACTTTTGTAATAGGGCCTCGACCGGAACCACGACGATAAAGTTAGGGTCGCCGGAGACCATACGGTAAAGGGTCTCGATACGGCGGCTTACTGTGGTCTTGTGTGGGGAGAGTTCGCTGAAAGGGAAGACTTCGTACGACGGGAAGACAAAGACCGGGCGTTTACAGAAAAAAGCAAACTCCGAGGCATAGAGATCTGCTTCCTTTAAGCCAGGGGTTACACACGTGATAGGGCCGGAGAGGGTGTTTTCCATTTCGGCCAGGACAAAGGCCAGGGATGAGCCTTTCAGCCCGGTAACATCTACAAGGCCTCCTCGTGTAATGGATTTTTTCAGGTCGGTTAGGTATTGGGTATCGGTAATCACTCAACCGTTAATTTAATCAGCGGCATCGAAAAACGCAATACCTGGTCTTCTTTCGGCCAGCTACTTATTTAATTCGTAAAAAAGCCTTTTCACCGCTGAGCACGCAGAGTCCGTAACCCGCAACGTAGGGGCGCTGCTTGCTGCGCCCTTATTGGGCAGGGCAAGCCCTGCCCCTACGCCAACCTCGGCGACCTCTGCGGTAATTTTTACTTTTTACGAAGCCGTCACTTATGATTGACAAAATACACCCACCTGTCTTAAAGTCTATTCGACGCGACCTGTAGAAAAAAAGGCTGAACCTATTAAAAAAATCTCCGGAAACGTAATTGGTCTTAAGGTCAACCAGGTAAAAAGACTGGAAAATATCTATCGCCGTAAGATCCCACCTAACGACATAATTACCCCTGAACTAGCCAGATATATTACCGAGTTGTCGCGGGAGATCAATCGTCAGATAGGCATATTGGTAAAGCGGTCCGGCGATATTGAATATGTCATGGTTGGCGACCACCGGAGTATTACCATCCCAAGCCTGTCGGATTACCGTGCAGGGAGTAGCCGTTTACGGGGGCTGCGGTGCATCCACACCCATCTGGATGATGAGCCCCTTACCCATGATGATTTGACGGATTTGGCCCTCCTTCGTCTGGATATCATGGCCGGCATAATTGCCCGACCGGATGGCCTTCCGGGATTGGTACATGCCGCCCACCTCCTGCCCAGGCCAGTGAGAGGAGAAAACATTTTTTTTCTAGAGCCCAGGATACCGGCACAGTTGGATATTGATTTTCAGGGCTTGATCCAATCTCTTGAGGACGAAATTGCCCGTGAGCAGGCCGTACAAACAGTAGGCGGGAAAAAAGACCGCGCCTTCCTTATTGATGTCACCACCACCTCCCGTGAAGCGGCGGAGGAGTCTCTGGAGGAACTGAGGGAGTTGGCACGAACCGCCGGGGTTGAGGTGCTGGATTCCATTATTCAGCGGCGAGATAAAATACACCCTAAGTACATAATGGGTAAGGGGAAACTCGGCGATTTACTGATAAAGACACTGCAGAGGGGCGCCAATCTGCTGATATTTGATCATGAGTTAAATCCTTCACAGATCCGTTCCATTACCGACTTTACAGATATGCGTGTTATTGACCGCACCCAGCTTATCCTGGATATTTTTGCCCGGCGCGCCCGGAGCCGGGAAGGTAAGATACAGGTAGAAATGGCCCAGTTGAACTATCTTTTGCCGCGGCTGGTTACCAGAGACGATGCGCTCTCCAGGCTTACCGGAGGCATCGGCGGACGCGGCCCTGGTGAGACCAGGCTGGAGATAGATCGCCGCCGGGTGCGCGAGCGCATCGCGCGGCTTACCAAAGAACTCAAATCTATTAGCAAGCAGAGGGAGCTAAGACGCAAAATTCGCAAGCGGAAGGATATACCGATAATATCCATTGTTGGTTACACCAATGCCGGAAAATCTACGCTGCTGAATGCCCTTACCAAAAGTCAATTTCTGGCCGAGGACCGCCTGTTTGCCACCCTTGACCCGGCCAGCCGGAGGATCCGCTTTCCCCGGGAGGCCGAGGCTATAATAACCGATACAGTAGGCTTTATTCGTGATCTGCCCCGGGATTTATTCGAGGCCTTTCGGGCCACACTGGAAGAACTTCAGGATGCCGATATTATTATTCATCTCATAGACATAAGTAATAAAAATTTTCGGGAACATATAGAGGCAGTTGAACATATTATGGAGACCCTGGAACTGCATCACATCCCTGCTATTAAAGTCTTCAATAAAATAGACCGGGTATCACCGGAGTATGTCGCTACCCAAGGCCGGGCCTATAATGCCCTGGCCATTTCGGCTATGAATCCTGACACCCTGTCGCCATTTATTGAAACCATTCAGGGCATAGTGGAGAAGGCTCATACCCAGGTAAAAGAGATATGATCGGTTATTTTGGGATTGCTATTAAGTCCTGATTTGCTAAGATAATAAAATAACATGAAAAGAATTTTTAAAACTTTGTGTGCCTTGTGGTTAATTTCTTGACAAGACTATAGGGATTTCAGGAGGAACAAAAAATGAAGTTACCGAAAACTGTTTTTGTCCTTGGCCTTGTCTCCTGCATTGTATCCTGCGCTACAGCCCCGGAATGGACTAAGACCAAGACCGCCCAGGGGGCGGCGATTGGGGCTGGCGTAGGGGCAGTAACCGGCACCATCGTCGGCAAGGGTAAGGGCGCGGTAGTCGGTGGCGTTATTGGTGGGTTGGCTGGAGCAGGCATCGGTTACTATCTTGACCAGCAGGCTAAAGAGTTTGAGCAGGTACCCGGTGTCCAGGTAGATAGGAAAGAGGACCGTTTGTTGGTGACCATGCAGAACAATATCCTTTTCCAGACAGATTCGGCAGAATTGAGTAAGGATTCTGCGGTGACACTGGGAAAGACGGCCGATATTCTAAAAAGATATCCGGAGACCCGCATAATTGTTAAGGGCTACACAGATGATGTCGGTTCTGAAGAATACAATTTTAAGCTCTCGGAGCGCCGGGCTTTAATGGTTAGAAACTTTCTGGTAGGAGCGGGGGTCGGGCCAGAGCGTGTAACCGGTGTTGGTTACGGAGAATCATTTCCTGTAGCTGATAACCGTACGGCCGCCGGCCGGCAGAAGAACCGTCGCGTGGAGATGGAGATTATACCCCAGCAGGGGAACTGAGGCTAATAATAAAAGCAGGAAGTTCCAGTGGCAATATCTATTTTGGACACTGATATGAGCGAGAATTATGCCTACGGTTGAGAAAATACTCGTTGTAGATGACGATGCAGTGGTCAGGGGTTTTATAAATGATGCCCTGACAGGCAGCGGTTATGAGTGTATCGAGGCCTCGATGGCCCGGGAGGTTTTTGCTCTAATGGCTGAGCACCAAATTTCGCTCATATTATTAGACATTAAGCTTCCTGATCAGGACGGATTGAGCCTCTTGCCACAGATAATGGAACGAGATAAAGATATCTGTGCAGTTATGATGACCGGTGTAGTGGATATTCGAACCGCGCTGTCTGCCATACGGGGCGGGGCCTTTGATTACATTACCAAGCCGTTCACAGTAGATGAGCTGCAAGTTGTGGTACTGAGGGCCCTTAATAAGAGACGTTTAGAGATTGAAAATAAAGAGTACCAGCGGAGCATAGAAGAAAAGAACCTTAGGCTGGAGATATTGCATGACCTCTCCGTAAAGGTGGCTTATTACCTCTTAAGCACAGTTGAACTGGAAGACATCTTCAGGACCATACTGGTTGGTATCACTGCAGGCGTGGGATTAGGGTTTAACCGCGCCTTTTTGGCATTATTTGATGATGACGGTAGTGTGTTGCGGGGGAAAATGGCGGTTGGGCCGGACAGCCCGGAAGAAGCCGGAAGGATATGGTCGGCATTACAGGAGACGAAATATACCCTAGCCGAGGCCCTTGAGAAATGCGGCCGGGCCTGTCAGCCTCAGGACACAAGGGTTAACCAGATTGTCCGCGGGATAGCGGTGCCCGGCACGGACACGGATCATATTTTTATTCAGGCGGCACAGGAGCGACGTGCATTTCATGTGCTGGGGAGACGTGTTGATGGCCGGCCGGTGAGAGATGATATTGTAAATCTCTTTGGTGTTGACGAGTTTGCGGTTGTTCCACTCTGCTCCCCGTACCGGGTACAGGGCATTATTATTGCCGATAACTTCATCACCGGCAAGCCGATCAAGGAAGAGGACATCGCCGCCATTGAACTCTTTGCCAACCAGGCCAGTATGGCCATAGAAAAGAGCAGACTTTACTCAGAATTGGCTGCCAAACTGGCTATGCTGGAGACCGCTAATAAGGAATTACAGGAAAGCCGGGATATGTTGATCCGGGCCGAGCGGCTTTCGGCCATAGGCGAGATGGCTGCCCAGATAGCCCATGAGATGAGAAATCCGCTGGCTTCGATCGGGGGACTGGCCCGGTTTATACAGAGGCATACGAAGGAGGATAAGCACCAAAAACATCTGGATAGTATCGTAAAAGAGACGGAGAAAATGGAAGATATCCTGGCTCAGGTATTTAAATTCATTCAATCTCCGCAATTGACGCTGAGCCGGCTAAATTTGAACGATATCGTGTCGTTCTCCCTTAGCGCCCTCAGCCCTTCGTTTGAGAAATTTCATGTCGAGGTGGAAACAGATTTTGCTTCGGATATGCCTGATTCAGAGCTTGATGGCAACCAGATGAGACAGGCTGTTATTAACATCTGTAAAAATTCTATCGAGGCTATGCCTTCAGGTGGCAGGCTCAGGGTCAGCACCCGGCTTACCCCCCAGAATATAGAGGTTGAGATTAGTGATACCGGAACGGGCATGCAGAGAGAGATGTTGGATAAGGCCCGGCAGCCCTTTTTTACCACTAAAACTTACGGCGTTGGTCTGGGATTGAATATAGCAGAACAGATTGTCAGGGCGCACAAAGGCAAAATGGATATTTCCAGCGGGTTAGACGCCGGGGTACGTGTTAATATTACCCTGCCGCGCAACGCATAGGACAGGTCTTAACAGAGATGCTCGTCGATAATTATAACCGGCCCATTAACTACCTTCGCTTATCGGTTACGGATCATTGCAACCTGCGTTGTCAATACTGCATGCCTCCTGGTGGTGTTCGGAAAATCGCCCGTGAAGAGATATTGCGCTATGAGGAATTCTTACGCCTGGTGCGGGTGTTAATCCCATTGGGCATAAAGAAGGTCCGTCTGACGGGAGGAGAACCCCTGGTTCGCCGCGGCATTACCGAATTTATCCGATCACTTAACCGCATCGATGGGCTCCGGGCAGTCTGTCTCACTACGAATGGTATTCTTCTGGGGGAAAAGATTGATGAACTGTATGCAGCCGGTATTAAAAGGATAAACATAAGTCTGGACACCCTGGACACACAAAAATATCATATGATAACCACCCGCCCTTTCTGGCATAAGGTCTGGGGAGCTATTGAAAAGGCCCTGTCATTCGGTGATGTCGAGGTTAAGCTTAATGTAGTAGTTATGAAGGGCATAAACGATGACGAAATAGAGTCCTTCGCCCGTCTGGCCTATAAGCATCCTTTGCAGGTACGGTTTATAGAGTTTATGCCGGTTGGCTGTGGAAGCCGATGGAGTGGTGAGATATATATGTCCGGGGCTGAGTGCATGGAGCGGGTAAGGAAAGTGGGAGACCTGTTGCCCCTGCGGCATAAAGAGGGTGCAGGGCCGGCCGTAGTTTACACGTTTGCCGGGGCGGCAGGCGAAGTCGGCTTTATAAACCCTATTAGTCAGAGTTTTTGCGCTTTCTGTAACAGGATGCGTATCACACCGGATGGACAACTGCGGATGTGCCTTTTTTCAGATGACGAACTGGATGTAAAAAAACATCTACGCTCTGGTATGCAGGATGCAGAATTGGCAGGATTAATACTAAAAGCGGTTAAACAAAAACCCCTTGAGCATGCGGGATATGGCCGGTTAATACATCAGTGCCACCGGCAAATGTCGCAAATTGGGGGCTGAGGCCCTCAGGCAATATCCTCAATCTTACGAATTCCTTCCCCCCAGTTTTCTACTTTGAATTCTTTATACGGGATAACGATTTTATCTTTTTCCTCAACGAATATCATCTGTTTTTTATAGTCAAGCAGGAGGGATATCTTAAATATCAAATTGTCGCCTTCAATGCCCTCCAGAGAGACCTTCTCCTCAAGATATGAGTATTCCTTATTTATAATAATTTCTTTAACCCGATCCCTGGTAAGTTTTTCTTTTTCTCCCAAAAATCCAGGCATAGTGTCCTCCCGCTAATGGAGTATGTACCCATTAAGTAACTGTTACCACAGTTGCGCAAGCAAAGTCAATCAGTTATACTGCCGCTTAGATTAGGTACAAGCGTACTTTTCTGATTCACCTTGACAAGTCGGCCCCACTCGGTAATATAAGAATTCTAATTTTTAGAATCAATTTTGCTGTTTGAAATGTTAAAAAAAGACGAAAGCCCAGGGTATCACGAAAGCTTTATGCGTAAGGCCATCGAGGCCGCCGGCCAGGCCCAAAAGGCAGGAGAGGTTCCAGTGGGGGCGGTTCTCGTGGGAGAAGATGACCAGATTTTGGGCGTGGGCTATAACCAGGTCATCGCGCTGAGTGATCCCACGGCCCATGCGGAGATACTGGCTCTCCGCCAGGCGGCGCGAACTCATGTTAACTACAGATTACCGGGAACACTTCTTTACGTCACCATCGAGCCCTGTTTGATGTGTGCCGGCGCTATCTTGCAGTCCCGGGTCAAAAAATTGATCTTTGGTGCGCATGATCCTAAGGGAGGGGTATTTGGTTCGCTGTATAACCTGGCTCAAGACCACAGGTTAAACCATCGCATCGAGGTCATTTCAGGTATTCTGGCCAGTGAAGCCCAGTCCATGCTGCAGGCCTTTTTCCGGCATAAGAGATCGGAGGAGAGGTACCGAAGTGGCCGTAACGGGGTCGACTCGAAATCGACTTAGGGGCTAATCACCCCTACGTGGGTTCGAATCCCACCCTCTCCGCCAGAAAATTCGCTTCACCGCAAAGCCGCAAAGGACTCAGAGGAAGACTTAAGATTAAGGGAAGTTTTGAAACTTGTATTTTTTCGCCTTCCGGTGGACTATGAGAATTGTTCGGCCATAGTTGGCGTTGTTATATAGAGGTACCTGCGGAGAGATGTCCGAGCGGCCGAAGGAGCACGACTGGAAATCGTGTGTTCCGCCAAAAGCGGGACCGTGGGTTCAAATCCCACTCTCTCCGCCATTTTTGATAATTTAACCTAAAAAAGGCGATTCACCACAGAGAACACAGAGAAGAGCATGATAAATAAAAGAAAAGCCTCTCTTTCTCTGTGCACTCATTGGGTGAAGACGATATATTATTGTTTTACAAATTCAATACACGAGAACACAGAGAACTACTTGAAATCATTATATTTTAAACTATTAAAATCTTTCTCTGTGTTCTCTGTGGTTAATTTTTGACAATACGTCTAATTTGATAGCCGGGTCCTGCGCAACGGAAACTTGCGAACCCCGCCAGGTCCGGAAGGAAGCAACGGCAGCAAGGCCTTTCGTGTGCCGCAGGGGTGCCTGGCTATCATTAATTTTAGCTATTGGCTATCAGCGTTCAGTAACCAGTCTGCCTACAGAGGGGCTGAACGCTGATACCGGGGTGCTTACGAAACGGGGATCAAAATAAATGGCCTACCTCGTCCTGGCCAGAAAGTGGCGGCCGCAAGATTTTTCTGAAGTTATGGGTCAGAGTCATGTGGTCCAGGCCCTGCAAAATGCCATCCGGCAGGGACGGGTGGCCCATGCCTACCTCTTTGCGGGGGCTCGTGGTGTCGGGAAGACCTCAGTAGCACGCATCCTGGCCAAGGCTTTAGAATGCGAAAGCGGTCCTACGGAAACACCTTGTAATCAATGTCCTGTCTGCCGGGAGATCACAAAAAGTTCATCTGTAGATATCTATGAGATAGATGGGGCTTCTAACCGCGGTATTGACGAGATCCGCGAGTTAAGAGAAAATGCCAAGTACCTTCCTGCCAAATGCCGGTATAAGATATACATTATCGATGAAGTGCACATGCTCACCGAACCGGCCTTTAATGCCCTTCTCAAGACCTTAGAGGAGCCGCCGGCACATGTCATCTTTATTTTTGCCACTACAGAACCACACAAGATTCCCATTACCATCCTTTCGCGCTGCCAGCGCTATGACTTTAAACGGCTTTCCGCGGCAGTGATTACGGGCCACCTTAAGGCCATCATCGATCAGGAAGGTATAAAGCTGAGCGCAGGAGGGCTGCGCTTTATTGTCCGGGAGGCCGAGGGGAGTATGCGTGATGCCCTGAGCCTCCTGGATCGGATTATCTCCTACGGTGGGGATGAAGTCGGGGACGAGGAGATAGCCACTGTCTTTGGCCTTGTTGACCAGAGGCTGGTTATAGAGATGATAGTGGCCATATTTGAACATAACCTTGAGCGAAGTATCGACTTGATAGATCAGATTTATACCCAGGGTCAGGACCTAAAACGGTTTTATGCCGACCTGGTAGAGGCCCTTCGAAATCTGGTCATTATTAAGACCTGCCGGAAACCAGGCCCGTTAATAAATGTTGCAGACGATGAAAAAGAAGAACTGGATAGACTGGGGCAGGCAAAAAGTACCGAGACCATCTACCTGTATCTCCAGTTGCTGATACAGGGGTGGGAGGAATTGAGACGATCTTCACAGCCTAGATTGACCCTTGAGATGATACTGATGCGAGCGAGCCTGTTAAAGGATGTTATTCCAGTGGAAAAGATACTGGAAAAGATTTCCATTCTGGCCTCCGGCATTAAAGAAAATGAGGGCCTACAACCCGTCCAGGGTCCGACCACAGCCTATCCGCCGGGGTCAGACCTGGATAGCTGTAGGCAGGAAGGGAAAGAACCAGAAGCCCCCTTTGTATCCGGCAGGCCGGAAGATCCGGAGGGCTTTTTAGGTTTCGTTAAAAGCAAGAGCCTCCCCCTGGCCTCGATTCTACAACAATGTCAGGAGTTGACGGTAAAAAATGATACGCTGGCCATTGTGTTTGCCGATCATTCCCTTTCTGATCTCTTAAGAGATCCTTTTTATAACGCGCGACTGCGCGAGATTTGTCGGGAATATTACCGGCGAGACATAAGAATAGACATACTTTCAGAATCAGTGGCTGCCCCTGGTCGTGAAACAGCAGAGGAAACAGGCCGGGAACGTACCGCCCGGGAGGAGATAATAAAGCACCCCCTAGTTCAAGAGGCGTTAAGCATCTTAGGCGGACAGATTGAGGAGATCAAGATCGAAAAAACCTAAAAACTGCAAATAAACACAGAGGACACCGAGAAATATATTGTAGTAAAAAAAACCAGTTTATATTTTCTCTAGTGATTTTTAAATATTAAAATTATCTCTGAGTTCTCTGTGGTTTGACAATATCAAATCTTTTTAAGGAGAAAGACGTGAAAGATATCGGAGGATTAGTTAAACAGGCACAAAAAATACAGGCTAAGATGGCCAAGGTACAGGAGGAACTGGCCAACAAGACCGTGGAAAGTTCTGCGGGTGGCGGGATGGTAACGGTCGTAGCCAATGGCCGGCAGGAAATAGTATCCATAAAGATAGAGCGTGAGGTTGTAGATCCCAACGATGTCGATATGTTACATGACCTGATCCTGGCTGCGGTAAATGATGCCCTGAAGAAATCTCAGCAGATGATGCAGGAAGAGATGGCCCAGATCGCCGGTGGCCTTAAAATCCCGGGGCTTTTGTAAGCATAGCCATGTCCGTTTTCCCACCGGCCCTTTTGCGACTTATCCGAAATCTGGGCAACTTACCTGGTATTGGAGAAAAGACAGCGGCACGTCTCGCCCTTGCGATCCTCCGTTGGCCCGAGGTGAGGGCCAAAGAACTGGCCCAAAGTATTGACGAAGTCAAGGAAAAGATACGGTTTTGCTCTACCTGTTTCAGTTTTACGGAAACTGATCCCTGTGCCATCTGTGCAGACCCCAAACGAACCACTGACGCGATTTGCGTAGTCGAAGATCCGGGGGATATGATGGCTATAGAAAAATCCGGTGGCTTTAAAGGGCGTTATCACGTCTTGCATGGTGTACTTTCGCCTATGGATGGGGTTGGTCCGGATGAGCTCAAGATAAAAGAACTTCTTTTACGTATAAAAAGCGGTCAGGTGAAAGAGGTAATCTTAGCGACCAGCCCAACTGTGGCTGGAGAAGCCACCGCTGTTTACCTAGCCGGATTGCTTCAAAATGAAGATGTAACTGTGACCCGTATTGCCTGCGGAGTTCCCATGGGTACAGACCTTAAATATAATGACGAAATGACACTCAGGCGGGCGTTAGAAGCCAGAACCAGGGCGTAAGGCTCCTGGCAGGCATCTTTTATTAAATTAATAACAAGCCAAAAAAACTTGACAAAAGAAGTGCTGCGTGCTACGCAGTGAGCCTCACCGTGAGTAATAAATCGGTTACCAATTTACAGAAGAAGCAGACTGGGTGGAGGAGAATCAAACCATGATCGAGATCAGAATCCATGGTAGGGGTGGCCAGGGGGCGGTTACTTCAGCCGAACTGGTGGCCATTGCAGCCATTGACGACGGGAAGTATGCGCAGGCCTTTCCGAGTTTCGGCCCGGAACGGCGGGGAGCGCCCGTAGCGGCCTTTATAAGGGTTAGCGATAAGCCCATCAGGACGCGGGAAAAGGTTTATGGGCCAAATGTGGTCATGGTCCTCGACCCGAGCATTCTTAAAATCGTCAACGTGGCCGCCGGTCTGAAAGACGGAGGGACGGTAATTATAAATACCTCCAAGACACCGGAAGAGATGGCCAGGTTGTTAAATGTCAAGGCAAAGATTGCTACGGTGGATGCTACCAAGATCGCCATGGAGAGTATGGGGGTCCCCATAACCAATACGACCATGCTTGGGGCCTTGCTTAAATCTACGGGTATAGTAAGTAACGATGCGTTAGGAAAGGCTATTGATAAACGCTTCGGCCGCATTGCGGAGAAGAACAAGACAGCCTTCAACCGGGCTATGACTGAAACTATCGTAAGGGAGGCGTAATATGGCAAAAATAGACGCCATAATGGGCTGGAAAGAACTCGATTTGGGCTGTGTCATACGGCAGCCGGGCAGTTCCCGCGCCTTCAAAACAGGTGATTGGCGGTCGCAACGGCCGGTTGTGGATAGGGACAAATGTATTAAGTGTGGTTTATGTTGGGTTTATTGCCCTGATCTGTCTATGGTCCCGGCAGAGGAGGGGTATTACAAGGTCAATCTGGATTACTGTAAGGGTTGCGGTATCTGTGCCAAAGAATGTCCTAAAGACGCCATTACCATGGTTTTAGAGGAGGATTAGTTAATATGGCAAAACGCATTGGGATGGAGGTTTCCATAGCCGCCAGTGAGGCCGTCAAATTGGCGGATGTCGATCTTATCGCGGCTTATCCGATCACTCCCCAGACACATATTGTTGAACACCTTGCGGAGGTAGTGGCTGATGGGGAACTGGACGCCGCTTTTGTTCCGGTAGAATCCGAGCATTCCGCTATGAGCTGTTGTATTGGCTCTTCAGCCGCCGGCGCCCGAACCTTTACAGCCTCAAGCTCCCAGGGCCTCGCCCTGATGCATGAGATGCTTTTCATTGCACCTGCAATGAGACTGCCTATAGTCATGGTCGTGGCCAACCGCGCTCTCTCCGGCCCGATCAGCATCTGGAACGACCATAGCGACATCATGGCCGAGCAGGATATCGCTTGGATACAGACCTTTGCGGAGAATGGGCAAGAGGTCTTTGACTTGGTTCTGCATGCCTTCCGGGTGGCGGAAGATTCTAAGGTTTTGTTACCGATGATTGTCAATATGGATGGTTTTACCTTGAGCCATGTTATTGAACCCATTGAGATACTGGACAAGGCCGAAGTGGATAAGTATCTCCCCCCATACAAGCCGAAGGTGCGCCTGGATCCGAGAAAGCCGGTGTCCATGGGTCTGGTAGGAGTCCCGGAGATATATACGGAGGCTAAAAAGGCCACCAATGAAGCCCTGATCAATTCTAAGAAAGTCGTTGTTAAGGCCTGGAAGGAATTCGGCGACCTCTTCGGGCGTTATTATAATCCTGTAGAGTCATATAAGACCGAAGGGGCTGAAGTTATTCTCATTACGATGGGGAGCATCTCCGAGACAGCCATGACCGCCATTGATAAGATGCGCGAAAAAGGGCTGCCGGTAGGTCTGGTACGGTTCCGCCTCTGGAAGCCTTTTCCGGCTACGGAATTCAAAAAGGCCATCGCCGGCGCCCAAACCCTGGCCGTAGTGGACCGGGCCTTATCTCCGGGTGGGGCCTGCGGCCCGGTAGCCGAAGAAATCAAAGCCGCCCTCTATGCAGAGCGCGGTCGGCCCAAGGTCTTTAACTTTATTGCCGGTCTGGGCGGGCGCGACGTTACGGTAGAAAATTTTGAAGAGATAGTTTCCAGGGCATTTACTTATGCCAAAAAGAGACCGAAACAACTTTACGAAATGATCGGAGTGAGGGAGATATGATCAAAGAGTTTGAAAATTTCAAGGGATTTTCGGCAAAGAAGCTGCCCTTAGCGGAGCCCATAGCCTCCGGGCACCGGGCCTGCCAGGGTTGTGGGGAGGTACTGGCGCTTAGACTGGCTATGAAGGCCATTGGTATGAACAGTATCGTCGTCAGCGCCACGGGCTGTATGGAGATTATTACTTCTACTTTTCCGCATACGGCCTGGAATGTGCCTTGGATACATGTAGCCTTTGAAAATGCGGCCGCCGTGGCCTCGGGCGTGGAAGCGGCCCTGAAGGTACTTATGCGTAAGGGTAAGATCCCCCAAAAACATATCGATGTCGTCGCCATAGGCGGCGACGGGGCCACTGCCGATATCGGTCTCCAGGCCTTATCCGGCGCCATGGAGAGGGGCCACGACTTTGTCTATATCTGCCTGGATAACGAGGCCTACATGAACACCGGCGTACAGCGTTCCAGCTCTACGCCCTATGGCGCCATGACCACCACTTCTCCTCCGGGGAAAAAGAGTTTTGGGCAGGCGACGAAGAAAAAGAACGTTCCGGCCATTGCCGTGGCCCATAATATCCCTTACGTGGCTACCGCTTCTCCGGCCTATTTCCTGGACTTAATGAACAAGGCCAAAAAGGCCGCTCTGGTCAAGGGGCCCGCTTACCTGCATATTTACTCATCCTGTCCCACCGGATGGAGACATGGCGGCGACCTGGCTATTGAGATAAGTAAATTAGCCGTAGAGACCAATGTCTTCCCGCTTTATGAGGTCATAGAAGGTAACTATATAATTAACCGTAAGATTACAAAACCAAAACCCGTAGCCGAGTATCTGAAGAAGCAGGGCCGGTTCCGTCATTTGACTGATGATATTATTGCCGAAATCCAGAGGCAGGTTGACGAAGAATATGACAAGCTGCTAAAGCTGGCCGGTGAAACCGCATAACTGTCTTGGTTTTTCTAATATTGAGAAAGGCGCAGGCTCAACCTGCGCCTTTCTTTTTTTGGATACAGATGCTATTATGAAAAACAGATGTCGCATGGTGACACAAAAAACAATGAAAATAATCCCCCCTCACCCCCCTTTAGTAAAGGGGGATACAGGGGGATTTTTAGATGAAAAGTAATTAACAGGGGTAGGGATACAGAAGTGGCCATCTCAGCGGATATGGACCTGGTTAGAAGACGCGTCCAGGAAAAAAGGGGAGATTACGCGCGTTATAATTTTTCAGAGATACAAAGTAATGCCTTAAAGACTTTCTTTGATCTGGCCCAGGAATACGATACCCTGCAGAATCTCTACCGGGTCTGCGTTATAGTCCCGAAGGAATATTTTAACCTGGAAAGCAGGCTCTACCTGGTCAGTCCTGTAAATAACTTAAGGCTGGTCTGCGCCAGCGCCAAAGATCTCTATCTTGAAGAATCAGATACCAATGCGGCCGTACGTATAGAAAATCAGGCCTATCTGGCCGATGAGTCTTACGTCTTTCCTATCAAAGGCAACCGCCTCCTGACGGAAAGACTACCATTCTATGCCAAAGACCAGATTATCGGCATGCTTGAAATTTATCCGGCAAGGGGTTTCGCCGATCAGGATAAATTTTTCTTCCAAAAATACGCAAACCGTATCGGATATAACATCAATGCCAAGATCGTCTGGCAACAAAATATCGACCACATCAAGTTTATAAACAGCTTGGTGGCTGATATTGAACACAATGTAATTACGCCCAACATTCACTACAAGGTGTTTTTTAAAAACCTCCAGAAAAAGATAGCGCAATGTCAGGTGGTTGAAAATAAATTGAGAGAGACTCTCTCCCGGGTTTTAGTTGAAAATAGAGATTACCCGGACGGTATTTTAGATCAATTGGATGAATTGACAAATAAAATGAAGCAGGACTATGAGCAGGTTTATCAGCATTACAGAAACACCAGCCTGTTCTTGGAGACCTTGTTTCGTCGCGGGCATTTCGAGCGCGGGCAATGGATCCTGCGCAAAAGTCATATCAACTTTAACCGGGATATTATCACCCCCCAGTTGGAACGTTATCAAAAACAACTAGAGGATAGGGGCGTTGAGATTGACAATCGTATGGGCGGGATACCGGAAGAGGATATCGAACTCACCGTCGATGCCGGTTTAATAGCACAGGTCTATGCCAATCTGTTCTCTAATGCCGTCAAGTATACGCAGGCCGTAATAGCCGCTGACGGCTACCAAGTGAAGCGCCTGGCCTTTGGCCGGGAGCGGATCACGGATTATTTCGGCCAGGGTAAGTGCGGGATTAAATTCAACGTATTTACGACCGGCTCTCACCTTGCACCGGAAGACGCAGCCCGCATTTTCGATGAAGGCTACCGCGGCGCCAATGCCACAAGTCAGTCAGGCACCGGACACGGCCTGCACTTTATAAAGAGCGTCATCGATGTACACGGCGGTGTGGTGGGCTATGAACCGGTTGGTGAGGGAAACAATTTCTATTTCATCCTTCCCTGCTCCAATAATAATTAATGATCCCCTTAAGAGATAACATCCCCTCCCGTAGCTGGCCTCTGGTCAATATCTCCATAATCCTTCTTAACGTCCTGGTCTTTATTTATGAACTTTCCCTGGGGCCATATATAGAAAAATTCATTTTGCATTATGGATTTACGCCGGCGGTATATCAATACCTCTCTGAGGTTGCTCCGGCAGACATTCCCCTGCGGGTCTATCCCATCTTTACTTCCATGTTCATGCACGGCGGTTGGGTGCATCTTATCTCCAATATGTGGATCTTGTGGATATTTGGAGATAATGTCGAAGACCGCATGGGACGTCTGCGTTACATCCTCTTCTATCTGGCCTGTGGGATAGCCGCGGCGTTGACTCAATTCTGGGTCAATCCCTACGCCAGAGTGCCGATGGTGGGGGCCAGTGGCGCTATCGCCGGTGTCATGGGCGCTTACTTCTTCCTATATCCTCATGCCCGTATTTTGACATTGATTCCCATCTTTTTCTTTTTTCAGATAATAGAGATTCCCGCCTTCTTTTTTCTCGCCTTTTGGTTTATTATGCAGTTTTTTAGTGGCAGTCTGGCTATAACCACCCACGCGCTGGCGGGAGGCGTAGCCTGGTTCGCGCACATAGGAGGCTTTATCACCGGTGCAGGCCTGATCTGGCTTTTTAAGAAACGTCACCGGTAACTATGGATAACGTCAATGGTCATTAGTCATCAGTCATTGGTTAACTGTTGAAGATTGCTATCTTTTATCAGTGATAAATGACACGCAGAGAGATGCTTATGTCTTATGAGCTTCAAATAAATACGGAGATAATCCCCCCATCCCACCCTTTGGAAAAGGGGGGCAAGGGGGGGATTGACTACGAAAAAGCCCTGAATCCTCAACAGCTGGAAGCTGTATGCATGCTTACCGGTCCTGCTCTGGTTATAGCCGGTGCGGGCAGCGGCAAGACACGCACCCTGGTCTATCGGGTAGCCAGGTTGGTTGAAAAGGGCATCCCGCCCCAGTCTATCTTGCTGCTGACCTTTACCTGCAGGGCGGCGAGGGAGATGCTGCAGCGGGCCAGCCTCATACTTTCAGACACCTGTCAGCAGGTTAGGGGCGGTACGTTTCATTCCCTGGCCAACCAGATGCTCCGAAAATTCAGCCATCATATCGGCTTTTCCCCTTCTTTCACCATTCTGGATCGTTCCGACAGCGCAGACGCCATCAATTTGCTCCGTTTAAGCCTTGGCCTGGATGAAAAGGCCAGGCGTTTCCCCAAAAAGGATACCATTGCCGAGATATTCAGCAAGGCAGTCAATAAGGCTATAACTATAGAACAGGTCCTGGAGGAAGAATTTCTCCATTTCATGGAACATAGTGAGGCCCTGAAAAAATTATATCTTCTTTATACAGAATATAAAAATAGCCATCAACTCATGGATTATGACGACCTTCTGGTTAAATGGAAAAATCTCCTGGAAGAGCGACCCGATATCAGTGACCAGGTTTCCCGGCGTTTCCAGTATATCATGGTGGACGAATATCAGGATACCAATAGGCTCCAGGCCGATATTGTCCGACTTATGGCGGCCACCCACAACAATGTCATGGTGGTAGGCGATGACTCTCAGTCTATCTATTCCTTCCGGGGGGCTAATTTTAAAAATATTATGGATTTCCCAAACCACTTCCCTGGGACGCGCATCATAACATTAGAAGAAAACTATCGTAGCACCCAACAGATATTGTCCCTGGCCAATTCCCTTATTGCTAAGGCCAGGGAAAAATATACTAAATGCCTTTTCACACGCCGGCCAGGCGGAGTCAGCGCCCGTCTGGCGCCGGTCCCGGATGAAAACGCCCAATCACGTTTTATATGCGAAAGGATACTATCCCTAAGAAGAAACGGCGTCCCTCTATCCGGGATAGCGGTTCTTTTCAGGGCCGGGTTTCATTCTTTTAATTTAGAGCTTGAACTTACTAAGGCAGGGATTTCCTTTGTTAAATATGGCGGCCTTAAGCTTATGGAAGCCGC
The DNA here is from genome assembly GCA_007280345.1 of Deltaproteobacteria bacterium. GTDB lineage: Bacteria > Desulfobacterota > QYQD01 > QYQD01 > QYQD01 > QYQD01. The sequence goes on from QYQD01000002.1 coordinate 29,782, forward strand.
TCACATCAAAGACGTGCTGGCGCATCTCCGTGTGGTAGTGAACCCCTGTGATCTTTTAAGCTGGCATCGTATTCTGCTTTTAATAAATAACATCGGCCATAAAACGTGCCAGCGCATAATGGATTGGCTAAGGGATACAGGGTTTTCACTTTCCCGCCTTGGAGAATATCCCATCGGCCCCCGGATTGAAGAAGGTCTTGCGGATCTTTGCAAGGTGCTGGAAGCTATCAGCACACCAGGATTGAAACCTCAGGAGCGCCTGGAGCGGTTAACGGCTTACTACGAACCGATTTTAAGGCGCATATATTATGACGACTACCCTAAAAGGTTAAAGGATTTAGAACAATTGGCCGTTATTACAAATAATTATGAATCGCTGGAGGCATTATTGGCCGATATGGTCCTGGAACCTCCGGAGGCCGGTGCATCCGATGCCGCTATGAGTGATAGAGATACAGAGAGATTGACACTATCCACCATACATTCGGCCAAGGGGCTGGAGTGGCATACTGTCTTTATTATATCCCTCGCCGAGGGGCGGTTTCCTTCCAGTTATGCCTGTGAGTCCGATGAGGCCATAGAAGAGGAAAGAAGATTGATGTACGTAGCCGTGACCAGGGCCAAAGAAACCCTCTTTCTTTCCTACCCGGTTTCTACCTATACCCCGAAAGACGGTCGTATTATGGCCCGGCCATCCCGCTTTATAAATGATATCCCGCGATCTATGTTCGAATCCCGGGAAGAAACAGGCACATCATTCGCCACAGGTAGAGATTCTTATACAGGGACTGAACAAATACCGTCTCAACCAGGAAGAGATGAAGAAGACGAGGCCGGATTAAAGACAAAAGATGGGATGCTACAGGCAGGGGCGCATGTGCACCATACTATATTTGGGACAGGCCGGGTAAGACAGGTCCTGGATGGACAGAAAGTGGTTGTACACTTTGATGGGACAGGGCTTAAAACCCTCCATCTTGGATATACGACTTTATCTGTAGTAAGGTAGGTATCAGTTCACCGTTGTCCGTAAGAACCTGAAAAGCACGAAAAACTTCTCTTTTTCGGTGAACGGTGAACGGTAAACGGTGAACGTTGAACGGCGAACGGTAAACGGTGAACGGTTACTACGGTGAGCGATGGAAATAAGAGTCCTGGGATGCTATGGCTCTGAAATGCCCGGTTTTCGGCCTACTTCTTTTTTGATCAATAAGAGCTTACTGCTGGATGCCGGGGCTATAACCTCCATACTTAGTCTCGAAGAGCAATTACAGATAACCCATATCCTCATCACCCATTCCCATCTCGATCACATTAAAGACATCCTCTTCCTGGCTGACAACATTATTGAACGGAACCATCACCCTATATGTATTGCCAGCTTATCTGCGATTATTGAACAGATTAAGGTACATATACTCAATAACTCAATCTGGCCCGACTTTACGGTCATACCGGAGAGAGGCCCGGTTTTAAATTATCTCCACATGGATGAGGAAAAGGACATTCAGCTAAATGAAATCACCTGTAAGGCGGTGAGGGTGGACCACACGGTAGAAGCGGTGGGCTATATAGTCAGAGACTGCAATGGCGCCATAATTTATACCGGGGACACCGGCGCCACGCAGCGCATCTGGGATCTGGCGCGAACCCTTAAAGACCTCCGTGCGGTTATCGTGGAGGTATCATTCCCTGACGAGTTGCGTGAGTTGGCGGCGCTAAGCGGTCACCTTACTCCCGCTCTGTTACACAAGGAATTATCTAAAATGAATCGCCCGGACGTACCCGTCTATGCCTTTCATATGAAACCCATGCATCTGGAACGTATTCAAGAGGAGCTAAAATATCTTTCCCCCTTCCTGGTAAAGCCCTTGACACAGGGTGACCTTATCATTATATAATCTGTGGTTCTATTATGAAGAATTATCAAGAAGCCGTTGATTACGTAACCAGTCTGGAATTCTTCGGCATCAAGCTAGGACTGAAGAATATCACCACCCTGCTGGCTGCCCTGGGTAACCCCCACCGTCAGTTTAAATCTGTACATATTGCCGGAACCAATGGCAAGGGTTCTGTAGGCGCCATGCTTTCGGCCATTTTTACCGAAGCAGGATATAAGGTCGGTCTTTATACCTCACCGCACTTGGTGAGTATTCGAGAAAGATTTCGTATTAATGAGCGTATCATTTCGGAAGAGTGTTTTTACCGGCTGACCACGGAGGTCAAGGCCGCTCTGGCCGCGGACATTCCGGTGACCTATTTTGAATTTACCACGGCCATGGCCTTTTTACTCTTTGCCCAGGAAAAGGTGGATTTAGCTATTGTGGAGACGGGCATGGGGGGGCGGCTAGATGCCACCAATGTTCTCTCTCCGGAGTTAGCGGTTATCACCAATATCGGCCGTGACCATGAGGCCCATCTGGGCAGATCTCTGTTCTCTATAACCAGAGAGAAAGCCGGGATCATCAAACCAGGACTTAGCCTGGTTACCGGCGTTCACCAGCCTAAATTGCTTGGCATTATTCAACAAGACTGCCTGGCCTTTGATAACCCTATTTATGTCTTCGGGCAGCATTTTCGCATCCGCCGGGTTGGGATGAACGGATTCTCCTATCAAGGAATGTGGCGCAAACTGACCGGTCTTGAAGTCGGATTACAGGGGCAGCACCAGCTTGGCAACGCTGCTTTAGCCCTGGCTGTCATAGAACTCATGGGCAGCAAAGGGTTATCTGTGGATGAAAAAGTGACAGGTGAAGGCTTAAAGAAGGTTAACTGGCCCGGACGGCAAGAGGTATTTGATGGGAGCCCTACCATATTGATTGATGGGGCCCATAATCCTTCCGGGGTAAAGACCCTTTGCCGGGCCCTGTGCAGGGATTTTGTCTATAATCGGTTAATCTTGATCTGGGGAGGGATGGCGGATAAAGATCACCGGGCCATGTTAAAGCAACTTGCGCCTATGGCCCGGGCCATCATCTTTACCAAACCCCGGAATAGAAGGGCTGCGGATCCAGACATGCTTTCAGCCCAACTGGGACCCCTTGATGATGGAGCGGTTTATCTGACCAATCAGGTCTCTGAGGCCATTAACAAAGCCAAAATGCTGGCCGAAGAAAACGACCTCATCTGCATTGCGGGTTCTCTATATCTGGTCGGCGAAGCCCGTGAGATAATACAACCCTCATTTCTTCATTGAAAGAAAATCCCTGATATGTTAGTAACCTCTCACTACTAGGTGTAGAGGTTTGTGACACTTGCCCATCAGGTTTCTCTTAACCCCGATTATTTTATCCCTATGCCTGCTCTATGTTACCGCCCTGCCGACAAATGCTATAGCCATTGAAGGAAGCGCAAACCCTGATAACCAGCCGTGGCTTATGTATGCCGACAAGGTTACTACATTAGAAGACGGAAAGATAATTATAGCTGAAGGTAACGTTATCCTCAGCCGTGGCGATATGGAGGTAAAGGCCGATTACATACGCTATCGCCGCGTGGATAGCCTGGCCTGGGCCAAGGGACAGCTGAATATCACCATGGGAGAAGATACCCTCTCCGGGGAAGAGGGCGAGATAAATTTAGAGAGACAAACCGGTACGGTTAAGCCCGGAAGATTATTCTTGAAGAAAAACAATGTACACCTGAAGGCGGCAGAGATAGTACGCGTAGCTGAGGATCAATATAGTCTCAAGGAAGCGACCATTACTACCTGTGATGGGGACCATCCTGCCTGGAAGTTTTCCTGTAGCCACCTGGACGTGACCGCAGAGGGTTATGCAGAGGTTCGACATTCAACCTTCTGGGTCAAATCTCTACCCGTCATGTACAGCCCCTATCTTATATTACCGGCAAAGACGAAGAGACAGTCCGGCGTATTATTCCCGGAGTTTTCTTACGGTGAAAGAGATGGGGTAAGTTTCAATCTACCCCTTTATTGGGCCATCGACCCTTGTTCTGACGCCACATTTTACCAGCATTACCTGTCCAACCGGGGATGGATGGAAGGGGTTGAGTATCGATATGCCGGTGATAAAAATTCCAAAGGTATCCTGCTGGCCAACTATCTCTACGATCGCCTGGAAGACGACGACTACAACAAAGACGGGATCTTTCGCAGCAGCAGAAACCGTTGGTGGATACGGGGCAAGATAGATCAGTATCTTCCGCTGGATATCATGACTATGCTGGATTTAGACCTGGTAAGCGATCGTGACTATCTCCATGAGTTTGACGATGGACTCACCGGTTTTACCAAGACCAACCAGACATTTCTTAATAACTTCGGCCGGGGTCTGGTGGATAAGACCTCTCTAATCAGAGAATCAACCGCCCAGGTAACCCGGCGGTGGACCAATTTTTACTTGTCCGGACAGTGTAGGTACTATGATAACCTTAACCGTGATGAGCATGAGAATACCCTGCAAGTCCTGCCTTCGATCAATTTCCTGGCAGCCAGGCAGATCGTACCGGGTACACCCCTCTTTTATGAAGGAAATGTTGATTACATACACTACTGGCGTGAACAGGGTATTGGTATGCATCGCCTGGATATCTATCCTAAGGTTTCCTGGCCGTTGAGGATCGGGTCTTATCTCGATTTTCAGGGTCTTTTTGGCGTCAGGGAGACGGTCTATGATGTGAAAAACTATGGCGATGACTCTTATGCCGCGCAGATAAAAAAAGACCGGCCCATACGCACCCTCCACAACTTCCAGGCCGACCTTTCCACCGAAATAGGCCGGGTCTTCAATCTGGCCGGTAAATCGAATACCAAGATCAAACATACCATTAAACCATCGGTGGTTTATGATTACCTGCCGGCCAAGAATCAGGACGACCTGCCAAATCTGGACGGCATCGATCGTATAAGCTCCCAAAACATCGTTACCTATGCTCTGACAAACTACCTGACGGCCAAGCAGGTGAGAGATGACGGCAGCTCAGTCTATAGAGATGTTTTCCGTCTTAAACTGAGTCAGAGCTACGATATTAGAGAGGAACGCCGGCTGCTGGCTGCCGGGGAAAGGCTGCGGGCATTTTCCAATGTGTTTTTGGAGGCTGAGCTTGCCCCCACAAATAGGATATATGCCCGGTACGACACGTCTTATGATACATACGACAGTACGTGTAAAAGTTACAACGGATTATTGAGGCTTTCAGATAAGCGCGGTAACGGCCTTTCTGTTGATTATCGTTACACAAAGGACAGTCTGCATGAACTCAACGTCGGCCTCTCCGTGCCCGTGACCCCGGCCGTTACCGTTACTTATGAAAACAGACGCTCTCTGGATTTAGACAAGAACCTGGAATCAAAGGCCGGTCTCAATTACCAGGCCCAGTGTTGGGGGGTCAGTGTCCAGTTTAGTAAGACACCGGAAGATCGCCGCTTCTTTGTCCTCTTTTCTCTTTATGGGGTGGGTGATTTTGGCCCGCTGGCATTCTCAGGGGCCCGCTAGAAGCCTGTGTTCGTTTGTGCAACGAGATCAGCAGGGGTCTGATCCTTAAAGCATGAATATTGTTCTAGGAAGGTCAGCTTGACCAGCCCGGTAGGGCCATTGCGCTGCTTACCGATAATAACTTCTGCGGTCATATCATCGCTATTCTTGTTATAGACCTTGTCCCGGTAAATGAACATGATGACATCAGCGTCCTGCTCGATGGCGCCGGACTCCCTCAGGTCTGACAGTTGAGGCCGCTTGTTCGGCCTGTCTTCCACCCGCCGGTTGAGCTGGGAAAGGGCAACCACGGGCACATGGAGTTCTTTGGCCATTGCTTTTAGTGAGCGGGAAATTTCGGATATTTCTTGTTCCCGCCGTTCAGCGTACCCTTTGCTCCGCATCAGTTGCAGATAGTCGATTATAACCAATCCCAACCCATGCTCCGATTTCAGCCTCCTGGCCTTGGCGCGCATCTCCAGTATGGAAATCGCCGGGGTATCATCGATGAAAATAGGTGCGGTCGAAAGGTGACCAGCCGCCTGCGTCAACTTCTGCCAATCTTTTTCAGTCAAAAATCCGGTTCGCACATTCCCGGCATCCACCTTGGCCTCGGCACAGAGCATGCGCAAGGCCAACTGTTCATTAGACATCTCCAGTGAAAAGATGGCTACCGGGATGTTTGCCTTAATAGCGGCATGTTGCGCAATATTCAGGGCCAGGGAGGTCTTGCCCATACTGGGACGGCCGGCGATAATTATAAGCTCCGAAGGTTGAAACCCGGCCGTGAGCTTATTTATATGATCAAATCCGGTGGGGACACCGGTTATAAGCTCCTTACGCTCATAAAGCTGTTCGATTTTTTTAAAGCTGTCCTTTATAATATGTCTTAGCGGATAAAAAGATTGCTTGATCTTGGCCTGCGAAATTTCAAAGATGGCCTGCTCGGCCTCATCGAGGATATTGTCCACATCGTCGTGCTTTTCATAGCAGCGGTAGCTGATCTCTGAGGTTTTCTGGATCAGGGCGCGTAAGATGAATTTTTCCCTTATGATCTTTGCATAATGGACGATGTTTGCTGCGGTGGGTACGGCATCAGCTAACGTGGCTAAGTAGGACATACCCCCTACGTCTTCCAGCTCGTTTCGGTTGCGCAGGAAGTCGGATACGGTGATGATGTCCTGGGGCTCATTTTTTTCATAGAGACCCAGCATAGCGGCAAATATCTTGCGGTGCGCCTCCCGGTAAAACTCTTCTCCCAAGATTACTTCTAAGACCCGGAAGAGAGCCCCGTTTTCGATTAAGATGCCGCCCAATACCCACTGCTCAGCCTCGATGTTCTGCGGCGGGACCCTGACTGGAGGGGTTATGGTTTCGCTTGTCTTTCTAGCCATAAACTGTCCGTAGTGCCCTTGACTCTACCCTTTTTCCTATAGGATTTCTTTACTTTTATGGAAACCGTTGTTCCTGAGCGAAACTTGCTGAAGCAGTCCGCCTTAGGCGGATCGAGGACGAGCAGGTAGAGGAAAATACGCCCCTTAGAGGCGGGAAGGGGAAAGTGTTCCCCACTTGCGAGTCCCGAAAGGGTCACTGCGCAAGTCGTGAAGCGAAGGCATGACGGTTCCCATCTCTGCTCATTCGTTCTTGACAATCTGTACCCTGGCGATAGCCGTAATTCCAGGATATAGCTTTATAGATACGGAAAACTCTCCCAGACTCTTTATGGGTTCGGCCATCTGTATCTTTTTACGATCTATGTTAATACCCTGCGCCGCAAGACAATCGGCTATATCGGATGTAGTTACCGAGCCATAGAGTTTGTCATTTTTACCTACTTTGTGTTTAATGGTACATAGGCCGGACTCTATTTTTTTTGATAGTTCAACGGCCTTAGCCTTTTCCCTCTCCAGTCTAGCTCGTATCTCGGCCTTCTTTTTTTCCCAGAGGGTTACATTTTTTGGTGTGGCTTCTAATGCCTTGCTTTGAGGCAAAAGAAAGTTCCGGGCATAGCCATCGGCAACCTTTATTATTTGCCCTTCTTTGCCCAGGGCCTTTATATCTTCTATTAGTATGACCTGCATAAGATACCCCCTTTATTAATTTTACCGCAGAGAACGCCGAGATAACATATTATGCGGTCAATTGGTTGAGTAGATGAGTCGTAAAAACAGTTGAGTCGTTGAGTAACTACTCAACCACTTAACCACTTAACTACTCAACTGATTTTACCAACTCTGCGGTCTCTGCGTACTCAGCGGTGAAAAATCTAATCCTCGACTCTCTTTAGCTTCCGGAAGTCCGCCCAGATGTCAAAAAGCCCCACCAGCGCTACAATTATTATCATGTAGGTCTGAATCCATATTAAGCTGTATAATAATATCCTTTTAAAACGGGAAAATCTATATTTTTTGAGATAAAAACTTACTATAGCCAAGCCCTGGAAAAGATAGGCCATAGCAAAAAAAAACAGAAGGTTTATGCCCACAGTCTGTATACCAGGGTAGGGTAGGAGGGCCAACCCGGCGCCCAGGATGACCAACCAGACGAGAACTTCCGGAAGGCTCCATTGCGACAGGTCGCCAAAATGAAAGTTCACCAGACCATAGCGCTCCAGGATGCGGTCACCGAGCCAGACATTCACCCACACGAATACTAATAAAGAGGCTGCGGAAAAACCCGGCCAAAACCTGGCCACCAGTATTTTAATATCCTGTAAGGCATCTCTCATAGCTCCGACTGTGGTCTTGGGAAGGTTTAACTGCTCATAAAAAAGAAGGGAGGATTCCATGCTATGGTTAATTTCAGAAACCACGGCCTGATAAGGATTATGTCCGGTCTTAATGCCCCATAAGATCAGGTATGCGGATAGCAATAGAAGCAAGAGGCCGGTAGCATAACCTACCGTTTTAGTGATGGAAAAATCCCTCTTGAGGAAGCTAAAAAGGACTGGCCCCAATATAAGAATTTCTACAAAAAAGTACTCAGAGCCACTTCCAGACAAGGGCCACAAAAAGATGGAGAAGATAAGGGCGACACCCAAGACTGCCAGACCATAGCCCCACCCTAGCTTGACCAGATAAAAAAGGATAGCTATGGGCGTAAAAATACCTATGATACTACCTAAAATTGGTATGGTCCCCGGGGATAAGCAAAAGAAAGAAACCACCATTGTCCCCCGGAGGATACCTTTCCAGGGGATTTCGCCAGTTCTCTCTTCCAAGCCACGTATTCCTATTTAGTGATAGTAATCGTGTATGGTAACAGGGCAATATTACGGGCGCGCTTAATGGCCAGGGTAAGTCGGCGCTGGTGTACGGCGCAATTACCAGAGATACGCTTCGGTAAAATTTTGCCTCTTTCGGTAATAAAGAATCTAAGGGTGCGGGAATCTTTATAATCGATTTTCAAGCTACGGTCGGCGCAGAAACGACATATTTTACGACGGATAAATGTTTTCTTTCTTGGATTATAATTAGCCATGATGCCTCCTTGTCAATGCCATTCTCTTACCCTACGGGATTACTTAGCTGCTTCCGCAGGGGGGTTATCCACCGAAGCCGGTTCTTCTTTCGCTTTTTCTTCTTCGGCTTCTGCCTGGAGCGACTCCGCAGGGAGGGCATCTTCTAGCTTGACCGTCAGGTACTTTATCACCCGGTCGTCGATCTTAAGATTTCTTTCCAGTTCTTTGACCAGAGCCGGGGCGCCGGCGTAGTCAGTGAAAAAATAAAAGCCTTGATTATGCTTCTTGACCGCATAGGCCAGGCGCTTTACACCCCACTCATCAAACTTGACGATCTGGCCGCCACCCTGCACCATGATATCTTTCATCTTGTCGGCCAGATTTTTGAGATCATCAGGGGACAGATTTGGCTTGGCAATAAAAATAGTTTCGTATCTCCTTGGGACTCCCATTATAGAACCTCCTTATGGACTTTTGGCCACTGCCTCAGCGCAGGGGCAAGGAGCAATGTACGCCTGTAATAACCATGTAAGCCGGCATTGTCAAGGATTTTTTAGAAAGAGGACTGCGCTTTCCATCTTGACCCCTACCCGTGATTATGTTAGGAAAACGGGAAAGATGGGGGAGGTGACCTACCATGGCGCGAAAAATGACGGCAAAAGAGATAAAGCGGCTACAGGAAGAACTGACCATTTCCACCCGGCTGGTCTGGGATACGGTCGATGATGAGGACAAAAAAGCGGTCTTCTCCTTTGCCAGAGAATACATGGCCTTTCTGGACGCCGCCAAGACGGAACGGGAGGCCGTAGAAACCATAATAGAAAAGGTCTCCGGCCAGGGGTGTTTGCCGGTAGAGTCGGCCGGAAAAGGGACTAAGGTATATCGGATACATAAAGGCAAATGCGTGGCCCTTGCGGTTATTGGCCAACGTCCTCTCTCGGACGGGTTGCGTATTGTAACCTCGCACCTGGATGCCCCGCGCCTCGATCTAAAACAAAAACCGCTCTATGAGGATGGGGACCTGGTTTTTCTGAAGACCCACTATTATGGGGGCATTAAAAAATACCAGTGGGTAACCCGTCCGCTATCCCTGCACGGCGTCATTATCAAGACGGATGGATCCAGGGTGAAGGTAGTGATCGGTGAAGAAGAGGGCGATCCCGTCTTCACCATAACCGACCTCTTGCCCCACCTGGCCCGGCGCACCCAATATGAGAAAAAACTACCCGAAATAATCGTCGGTGAAAAACTAAACGTCCTGATCGGAAGCCTTCCTTTTCCGGAGAAAGAGGCCAAGGAGCGTTTTAAATTACAGATTTTGGTTTATTTAAAAGAAAATCTGGACATCGTAGAAGAAGACCTCATCAGTGCAGAGCTGGAGGTGGTCCCGGCCGGCCGAGCCCGGGAGATAGGTTTGGATCGCAGCATGGTCGGCGCTTACGGGCAGGACGATCGTTCCTCAGCCTATGCCAGCCTGGCGGCCATGTTGTCCATAAAAGACCCGGCCTATACCTGCATCGCCCTGTTTCTGGATAAAGAAGAGATCGGTAGTGACGGCAGTACCGGGGCCAAGTCCAGGTTCCTGGAAAGCTTTGTCTTTGACCTGGCCAGGTTAACCAAACTTCCCATCGAGTCAGACACCATCGATGCCTGTTTAATGCGCTCCAAGGCCATATCGGCCGATGTTAATGCGGCCATAGATCCGGACTTTCCGGATGTCCATGAAAAGAGAAATGATGCCAAAATGGGTTATGGCGTGTGTCTGACCAAGTACACCGGATCCGGAGGCAAATACGGGGCCAGCGATGCCAATGCCGAATATATGGGCTGGATCCGGAAGATTCTCAATGAAAATAAGGTCGTCTGGCAGGCCGCCGGGCTAGGAAAGGTTGATGAGGGAGGCGGCGGTACCGTGGCTAAGTTCCTGGCTATTTATGGTATGGAGATTGTGGATATGGGGGCGCCGCTCCTCTCCATGCACTCGCCTTTTGAGATTGCCCATAAGGGTGATCTCTATATGACTTACAAGGCCCTCCGGGCATTTTTGCAGGCCCCTTAAAAGACATTCTCCAGGACATCCTGTAGATTCGAAACTCCCGTCAGGCTGATAACCTGCCCTTCCCTGGCCTGATCGAGATTGTTTCGGGAAAGCAGGCAACGTGTAAAACCCAGTCTGGCGGCCTCTGTCAGTCGTATATCCACTTGGCTTACCCCGCGCACCTCTCCGGCCAGACCCACCTCACCAAAGACCACCATCTTATGATCAACCGGCCGGTCCAAAAAGCTCGAGGCGATAGCCACTACCGTTCCCAGATCCAGCGCCGGTTCGTCTATCCGGATTCCGCCCGCCACATTCACATAGATATCCCGGTCGTGCAGCATAAGGCCGACTTTTTTTTCCAGGACGGCCACAAGCAGTGATACCCGCTGTGGATCGACGCCGATGGCAGTACGACGGGGCATGCCAAACCCGGCGGGGCTTACCAGGGCCTGCACCTCTACCAGGATAGGGCGCGTCCCTTCCAAACAGGGAACGACCACCGATCCCGAGGCCTCCACCGGGCGTTCCGCCAGAAAGATCTCGGAGGGATTGGCTACTTCCATCAGCCCCCGATCTTTCATCTCAAAGACACCGATTTCATTGGTTGAGCCGTAGCGGTTTTTAACCGTGCGCAGGATGCGAAAGGCATGCCCCCGGTCTCCCTCAAAATAGAGGACGGCATCCACCATGTGTTCAAGGACACGCGGACCGGCTAAGGTCCCGTCCTTAGTCACATGCCCGGTCAGGATTACCGGCACGCCGGTCTCCTTGGCCAGCACCATAAGCTTGGCTGCTGATTCCCGTACCTGACTGACACTTCCCGGGGCCGATCCTATTTCAGACGTATAGAGGGTTTGAATGGAATCAACGGCTAAAAGGTCAGGTTTTATATCCTGAAACAGGTTCATGATTTTTTCTACGGAACTTTCCGTCACAATGTACATATTCGGATGGACGGCCCCGATCCGTTCGCTCCGCAATCGGATCTGTTTGACGGACTCCTCGCCTGAGACGTACAAAATCCTGGCTCCTTCACGGCCCACATGATAGAGCATCTGAAGGAGAAGGGTGGATTTTCCGATACCCGGGTCACCGCCAATAAGTACGATCGAACCTGAAACCAGTCCACCTCCCAGGACGCGATCCAGCTCTGTACTGCCGCTGGACAGGCGCTTTTCTTCGGTCAGGGCGATCTCGTTTATAGCCGTTGGCTTATCTCCTGAACTGAGGCCCATGGCTACGGCGCCAGGCCCAGCATCCTTCACCACCTTTTCCTCTACCATGGTATTCCACTCGCCGCAGTCCGGACAACGGCCCAGCCACTTGATGCTCTGGTAACCACAGACCTGGCAATTAAATGTAGTTCGTAAACTCTTTGTCTTCAAAGGCAGCTCCTCTCTTTCCCGCTTTGGATTTTATATCTTTTTGTAAGAAGTGGTCAAATAATAATAAGGGGCAATGCCAAAATTTGTGTTGTTCTTTTTTTCACAAAATATACTTGACAAAGGATTTGCTTTGCGGTATCTAATTGTGAAACATTACTCAATCAAGAGGTGACACCATGCCGTGCTACAAAAAATATGGGTTTTTCATCCCGGCCGAGATTGAGCCCTGCTGGGCTGACCGGGAAAATAAGGTCTTCGCCGGCATCCTCCTGGAGCGCCAAAACGACCTCTTGGTCAGGGTACTGAAAAGCCAGGCCCAGATATCGGTAAAGGCCGGGGATGACATCTGGGTGGCTAAAGAAAAATTCACTATATTCTAATCTTACCCAATCCTGTTCTCAGGCCATAACCAAGTTAGCCACCCAGAGGTATGGCCATTGTAACGCCTTAGCCACGCCCTGATTTATCCCGATTGTTAGCGTTTTCGCTTGACAAGTTCTTCGTGTTCCTATAGTGTTCACAAACTGAACGCCTTGGGCGCCGAAAATCGAGCGTGGATATGTCAAACTCTCAACCATTCTTCAGGGACGAAGATATCTTAGGACAGAATCCGGTATGCCTTGGCGCCGTCCCGGTTCAATCTTGGCCGGCACCCTCGGCCACCTGGTACGCCATTTATACCAAGTGCCACCACGAATTTACCATCTGGTCTCAATTACAAAAAAAATCCATTGAAAATTTCTTCCCCTGTGTTACCCGATGGAGTCGTAGAAAAGACCGGAAGCTAAAGATCCAGGTGCCGCTATTCCCTGGCTATATCTTCGTAAGAATCAATTTTACCCCTTATCACGCCCTTGAGGTCTTAAAAACAAATGGCGTGGTCCGCTTTCTCGGCGAAAGCAATCAACGCCCGGTGGACATACCCGATATCCAGATTGAATCACTGAAGACTGTTATCGCATCCGGTGAGCAGATCTTGCCGTTTGCCTATCTCCGGGTCGGCCAGAGGGTGTGTGTCCGCAGAGGGCCATTTGAAGGGTGTGAGGGTTTACTGGTTCGTATGAATACAGGGAAAGACCGGCTGGTTATCTCTCTTGAACTTTTGCAACGATCTGTTTCTGTAGAACTGGATGCGGCGGATGTAACGCCGTTGTGATTTAACCCACCCACCAATCACCTCTTAATCGGTTACCAGGTAATACGTATGTAACCGACAAAGCGGAGCTATGTTCTCTTCTTGCTAATCACTCATGACCTATTACTCATCGCTTGAATAATGGAAAGAGAAAAACGTCATTTTTTGCGCCTGCTTGACGCCGTTGAACAAAACGGCCATGTGACTCAGCGGGAGTTGTCAAAAAGGCTCAATATGTCCCTCGGCCTCATCAATCTCTTTATAAAACGCGCCGTCAGAGACGGATATTTCGAGGTTTGTGTCCTGCCGCCCAAACATTCAACATACGTATTGACGACGAAAGGCCGGGATGCAAAATCACGCCTGACTACAGAATACATCGCATATTGTTTTAAGTTTTACCGGGATATAAGAAAAACTATTCAGAAAAGACTCCGGGAACTTGAGAATGACTGCATCCAGGCCGTCATTTTTTACGGCGCCGGAGAGACAGCGGAATTGTTGTACCACTGTTTGTACGGAAGCTCCATAAACCTGGTGGGTATAATTGACAGAGAAAACGAAGGGGGTACCTTCTTCGGTCATCCGATCTGTTCGCCGGAGGACCTTTCCACGCTACCCGATGCCGCGATATTTATAACCACTATAGAAGACTGTGATGAAAAAATAAGAGACATAAGAGAAAACGGCGGTTCTGAGCGGATGGTTTTTTCAGTATTTAACAGTCAGTTATCAGTAACAGATTGACCTTAGAGGTTCGGGATTCTTTTGTCCAAAAGCTGAAGGCTGACCACTGATGGCTGAATAATAAAGAAAGCGAGATTATCTACATGCACCTACGTAAGCGAATTCTGGTTACCGGCGGAGCCGGATTTCTTGGTTCCCATCTCTGCGAGAGATTACTCAAAGACGGCCATGAAGTAATATGCGTCGATAATTTCTTTACCGGTACGAAGGCGAATATTCAGCCTCTCCTGGCAAACCCGTACCTGGAAGTATTGCGCCATGACATCACCTTTCCTCTATATGTCGAGGTGGATGAGATCTACAACCTGGCCTGCCCGGCCAGCCCTATTCACTACCAGCATGATCCGGTCCAAACTACTAAGACCAGCGTACATGGCGCTATCAATATGCTGGGGCTGGCCAAGCGGCTAAAGGCCAAGATACTTCAGGCCTCAACCAGCGAGGTCTATGGAGATCCGAAAATACATCCACAACCGGAAAGCTACTGGGGGAATGTCAATCCTATTGGATTTCGCTCCTGCTACGATGAGGGTAAGCGTTGTGCCGAGACCTTGTTTTTTGATTACCACCGTCAGCACAGACTGCGCATCAAGGTAGCCAGGATATTCAATACCTACGGCCCGCGTATGCATCCCAACGATGGCCGGGTGGTAAGCAACTTTATAGTGCAGGCCCTTTCTGGAAAGGACATCACTGTCTTTGGCGATGGCTCTCAGAGCCGGTCCTTTTGCTATGTGGATGATATGATCGAGTCCTTTATCCGCCTCATGGACTCCCCGGATGACCTTACCGGGCCGGTCAATCTGGGCAACCCAGGAGAGTTTACTATCCTGGAGCTGGCTCAAAAAATCATCGGCCTGACCAAGTCAAAGTCCAGGATCGTCTTCAAACCGCTCCCCCAGGACGACCCGATCCAGAGACAGCCGGATATCACCCTGGCCAGAGAGAAACTCGGCTGGGAACCGAAGATCGGCCTGGAAGAGGGCTTAAAACAGACTATTATATATTTTGAAAACTTGTGAAGGGGATGCCGGTTCCCGCTCAATCAAGGTAATAAAGGGGTATATGGTACAGAATCTTTTTTGGACCGACGGCTTAGTAACGCAGGAAGAAAGGGAACAGCACCTTAAACAAAAAGGCGTGACCATCTGGTTGACGGGACTTTCCGCCTCAGGGAAATCCACCATTGCCCGTACCCTGGAAAGAAAGCTCTTTGATCTTGGTTGGTTAACCTTCGTCCTGGACGGAGACAATATCCGTCGGGGACTGAACAGCAACCTTGGTTTTTCCCCGGAGGATAGATCAGAAAATATCCGGCGTATTGCTGAACTGGCCAATCTCTTCAGTATGGCAGGTATAATTAATGTTGTGGCCTTTATATCCCCTTACAGGCGGGAACGAAATCTTGCCCGACAGCTTGCCGGAAACGGTAACTTTGTGGAGGTCTATGTAAACTGCCCCCTGGAAGTCTGCATCCAGAGAGACCCCAAAGATCTTTACAAAAGGGCGCTTAGGGGCGAAATCAAAAACTTTACAGGTATCGATGCTCCTTATGAAGCACCGGAACAGCCCGACCTGGTAATCAAGACCGATATTGAATCAGCCGGGGAATGCGTAAATAACATTCTCCGTTATCTACGAGAAAAGCAATTTATTAAGTAGAATAAGGGATCTTTTTATGAACCAAGGAAATTATAGAACACAAAGGGCCTTAGTCACCGGTATCACCGGACAGGATGGATCATACCTTGCAGAATTACTGCTTTCTAAGGGCTATGAGGTGCACGGCATAATACGGCGTTCATCTTCATTCAATACTGATAGAATAGACCATATATACCAGGATACCCACCAAGCGGACTGCCGCCTTTTCCTCTACTACGGTGACCTGTCTGATGGAACGGGGCTAAGGAGAATTTTGGAGAAGGTACAACCAGAAGAGGTCTATAACATGGGAGCACAGTCACATGTCCGGGTATCCTTCGATGAACCAGAATATACAGTCGATGTGGTAGCTCTGGGAACACTGAGATTATTGGAAGCGGTACGGGACGTTCGAGATAGGACAGGAAGGCAGGTGAAGTTTTATCAGGCCGGTTCTTCTGAGATGTATGGCAAGGTAAGGGAAATTCCTCAGACCGAGACTACGCCATTTTATCCACGCAGTCCTTATGCCGCAGCCAAGGTATATGCCTACTGGCAGACAGTGAATTATCGGGAGGCCTATGGGCTTTTTGCCTGTAATGGGATACTCTTCAACCACGAGTCTCCACGGCGCGGTGAGACGTTTGTTACCCGCAAAATCACCCGGGCAGCGACACGCATCAAACTGGGACTCCAGGACAAACTGTATCTCGGCAATCTCGAAGCCAAGCGTGACTGGGGATTTGCCGGTGATTATGTAGAGGCTATGTGGCTGATATTGCAGCAGGAGGGACCCGATGATTATGTCATTGCCACCGGTAAAAACTACTCTGTTAAGGAATTCTTACAAAAAGTGTTTTCCAAACTGGACTTAGAATGGGAAAAGTATGTGGAAACGGACCCCCGTTACCTTAGACCTACGGAAGTAGATGCTCTGCTGGGTGATCCCGCTAAGGCCATGCAAAAACTTGGCTGGAAACCAAAGGTCAGCCTCGATGAACTGGTGGACATGATGATTGAACACGACCTGGAGCTGGCGAAACAAGAAAAGACACTGAGGAATGCCGGACACATTGTCCGGAACAGACGAAACCATGAGTAGGACTGTTGAGGCCAAGGATGAGGATGAGGATGAGGTTAAGAAATGGCATATAATTCATTTGAGGAGATGCCAATTTGGAAGAAGGCCATGGATTTGTCTGTGAAAATCTTTGGTCTTACAGAGGATTTACCTTATGAGAATTAATTCGCGCATCTATATCGCCGGCCATCGGGGCTTAGTCGGCTCGGCTTTTGTACGTAAACTCAAGGCGCAGGGATACAACAACCTGATCCTGCGGACCAGTAAAGAACTGGATTTAAGAAGACAGGCGGATGTTGAGTCATTTTTTGCCGGGGAAAAACCGGAATACGTTTTTTTAGCAGCAGCCAAGGTGGGTGGCATTCATGCCAACAACACCTACCCCGCCGAGTTCATCTATGATAACATCGCCATCCAGACCAACGTCGTTCACGAATCATGGCGTGCCGGTGTAAAACGACTACTTTTCCTCGGCTCATCCTGTATCTATCCACGCGACTGCCCCCAGCCTATGAAGGAAGAATATCTCTTGACCGGGCCGCTGGAGCCTACGAACGAACCTTATGCAGTGGCCAAGATCGCTGGTATTAAGATGTGTCAGTCCTATAATCGACAATATGGGACAAACTTTATCTGCGCCATGCCAACAAATCTCTACGGCCCAAATGACAACCTTGACCTGGAAACGAGCCATGTATTGCCGGCCCTGATCCGCAAAATGCACGAAGCGGTTTACGGCTTTATCCCGGCGGAACTAAAATCGTTTTTGCTCAGTCCTCAGTCCTCAGCCCTCAGTCCTGTAGTCACAATCTGGGGCACGGGCACGCCGCGCCGTGAATTTCTCCATGTGGACGATCTGGCAGACGCCTGCGTTTTCCTCATGAATTTATCTGACGTTACCTTTAACTCAGTCCTTAGTCCTTCGCCCTCAGTCCCGCCTTTAGTTAACATCGGCTGTGGAGAAGATATAACGATCCGAGAATTGGCTGAGTTAGTGGCGAAGATCGTAGGCTTCAAGGGCGAATTAGTTTTTGACACTTCTCGACCGGACGGTACACCAAGGAAGTTACTCGATGTCAGCAAATTAAGGGAGCTCGGCTGGCAACCTAAAATAAGCCTAAGAGAAGGAATCCGCCAGACCTGTGAGTGGTATAAAGGGAAGTTTACCTAACCTGCGTTAGGCCGTGCGAACCAAACCAACCAAACAAAACCAGATCAACCAGAGTAACCAGAGTAACCAGAGAAAAGTGACAGTTTTCGTTCATGTCCCCCTTGGTTATACACTATGATGTAAGATGGAAAAAGTGGACACCAAAGTCGGATACAATAATCTATAGACGGAGGTGTCAGGATGAAAGGGATTCCACAAGGGCGTTACACGAAGG
>QYQD01000164.1 GCA_007280345.1 Deltaproteobacteria bacterium
AACCCTATTGGCAATCCCTATGAAAGTCGTGAGCACGGCGTCAAGGAGCATCGTATCGAAAATCTCTCTGAGTTCGGCAATCGTAACTCGGTTTGCCATTTATTTTCTCCGCGCCCGCCATAATTTAGGGTCTACAAAATTAAGAATTTCTGGGTTCCATGATAATCCGAGCCAGGAAATCGCGTCCATAAGTTCCGAGTAATCACCCGCCACCATTTTTTCGGGCCATATCACTTTTACCTGGAGGCCCGTCGTGATCATTTCCACGAATCGTTTTTCATGTTGCCGTACCCACCAAAGCCATCCATCCCGCTCATTATTGACGCCGACCGCTTTCTGAATTTCCTTCCTGGCAAAAGCGCTCATGAACCCGGTTTTTTCGCAACTCGTGGCAATGTCACCGCTCCGCCGCCTGACTATAACCCACTTTGCCCGGGGGAACGCGTAAGACCACACGGGATGAAAGAGGCACATCTTGGCCCCTTTATAATACCAGGGACCGCTAATGTATCCTTCTTCCAGCATCACCTGCTCGACCCGGCGCCGCCAGTCCGTAGGGATTGGCAAATTCTCAACGTCTGGAAGCGGGTATTGACCCAGGGGGTCCAGGCCCAGGCTCCGGAGGTAGGGTTTCGTGATCGTGTTGACGATTCGGGCGTTCTCCCACATCCCCTTTGGATTCGCCGAGTTTGGTCCCCGGGTGATGCCACCAAAGGCGCCACAGAGCGATATGCTTCCGGCTATGAGCGAAGTGCCAGACCGTGCACATCCGGTGATAAGGATTGGATCATGTAGCCGCTCAGAATTCATCATCACCAGGCCTCTCGTAAGTGGTCCCGGGCCACAGGCATCCTCCGGGGAGATAAACCAGCCGACTACCCTCTTGCCATTGCGCCCGCATCATATTCCGCCATTCGCGCCGGGGTGCCACCGCGGCCACGATAACCACATGCCCCGGCCACTCACCCTCAGCCGCAGCTTCCGCCAGGCCCTGCAAATTTCTGATCCGGCCGGCGTCGGTAAAGTCCTGGTTGCCGGTCTGGTGCCGGAACATGTCGCCGTCGAGAATCCGCACTATCTTGCCCTCGGACCGGAGTTCCTGGGCCAGGTGGAAGGCGTGGTGGCTCTTGCCTGATCCGGGACGACCGGTAATGAGCACCACAGACATTACCTCCAGGCCTCCTTCACCCACCGATCCCCCACCTCATGCACCCGGGGACGGCCATGAAAACAGACGATCCGGGCGTCCCGTGGGGGCACACCCTGGCGACATTCCCGCTTATATGAGTAGATGCCGGGGGCTGCGTCCTGGAGGGCCATGAACGTGCCCCCGTGCGCCTTAAGAGCCGCAGAAATATAAACCTGATCGCCCAGATGGTTGATCTCGGTGGCATTGAATTTTTCGTAAAGGAAATCATGGGAGCCGTTCTTCCAGGCCATAATCCCGGAGGCGCAGTTGCCCGCCAGCCGGTTTGCTCGATTCCAGGGGCGCAACCCGTAGAAGTCGCCCCCCAGGGTCAGCAGGTCGTCGATGTTTTTCAGGATGAGGGTGTCCAGGTCAAAATAAAGGACCCGCTCGGTAGACATGGCCCCCGGGCGGAACAGTTCAATCTTTGACCACCAGCCGGGGTGCCCGTTTGTGAGTCGAATGATTTCCACCCCTTTGATCTTGGGATCATCCGTCAAGCAGACGAACTTGAACGGGTGGGTAAGATTCCGGTCCAGTGCCCGCTTCAAGTTCGCGACATACCGCTCATCGAAGTCGCCCCCAGTTTTCAGGACGCAGGCGATGGTGGTGGCCCGGGCGGGGGCCGGGCGGGTGTCCATCTGGATCTCCGGCGGCGGCAGAAGAGGAGTTTTTCTGACCAACCTTACCTCCGGAGCCGGAATGAACTTGTAAGGACCGTGCTTGGCCTCATAGAGTGCCTTGTTGCGTTTCCATCGGACCTTCTCGTTAGGTACGATGCAGTGGTCATGCCACTGGTGAGAGACAAGAAGGGCATCCCTCTGGCTTATGACAACCCCGGCCTTGAGCAAAGATTCCCGGAAATCGTCATCATCGAAGCAAAAGCCCTCGGAAAAGGATTCATCGAAGCCGCCGGACTGCAAGTATATCTGTTTGTTGAGAGCCGAACAGAAATGATAACGGGCCGGACGAAGTTTGCTGTGCTGAAACCACTGCTCCGGGACCCCCGACAATTCTCCATGCTGGCCGATCTTTATTGCATTTCCCGCCGGGGCTTTCCGGCTTTGACATGCACAAACCAGATATTGCTCTGGATCTCCGTCAAAAGCCTTGTCCAAAGCCGCCAGGATATTTGATTCATGGTAAATTTCCGGGCTCGTCAGGACCACATAGACACCCTTGGCCTCGATCACACCCCGATTAAACAGTTTGGAGGGACCGTAGCAGTCGTCGGCCTCTTGTACTATCACCCGGATAGGCAAGCCTTGGGTCTGCCATTCGGCCACGACCTGGTGGAGTTCTTCGGGCCGGGCGCACTTGGAATCCTGGATGATGAGCAACTCCCAATCCTGGCGCCCTTTGTACCAGTATTGATAGCTTAATAGGGTATTATGGAGCAGGATCGGCCGGTCTATGTAGGGCATAATAATGGAATATTCCACACCCTTGCCCTCTTTATAGGGACCGATGAATCCAGCTTCTGCCATGGCCCATTTGAGGCCGCTGCTCCGGGAATCTTTTTGCACATCAGCGAAGCTTTGCCAGGAAGCTTCCGGCAGGGAAGATAGGCGATTACCTGCAAACCAGTGGATGCCAATGGTATGGGCTCGTACATCCAAACGTTGCCGGTCAAGCCAAATGGCCAGCATCTGGTGGCGCACCGACCGGAAGGGGTAGACGGCATGTTGCGGAATCTGCCCGACTATGCTATTTCCCGCTTCTTTGACCCCGGGGGGGGCGAATTTGACAAGGAGATGTGTTCCTAAGCCCTGATAATCGGTCATGGGTTTGTTGACCATCTCCAGGCCCACCCGCTCCATTTCCCGGTAGAGATTACACCCCGGCGTACCCCCAAGAAAACCGATAGCCTGCCAGTGCTTAAGTTCTTGTGTCTCTCCCCAGCAAAGGAGGGCATCGGCAGTCAAATTTACCGTAAGAGCCGACATGGGCCGAAAATAAAGGATATCAAAATCAGACCAGAAGCCTCCCATGGTATGCAACAGTCGCCAGCGCAAGAGATCGGAGCGGTGTACCTCCGTCATGCCTGCTGGAAAATCGTCTATGGGAGCCTCCCGAACCTCCACATTGGGGCCGGCTTCAGACAACCGCTTGAACCAATCCTCGCCTTGCCAGGCGTAGTGGGCATGTTCCCCGGTGCGCCAGGTGGCCTGGGCACCAGAGTTCTTGGGATACCAGACGATCACCCGCCAGTCTGGATTGAGCCGGGCGAAGGTATATGCCGTCAACCAACGCAGCCAGGAGAGGGGTTTGTCTTTGCCCCAATACAAATGGAGTACGCGGGGTATGGTCGCCGGTGATATCAATTTATCCATCCTCCGAAACCGCTAGTGCATGGTTCCCGTTCCAGGGCTGGGGTCCAGTTTTCGATTATCTGGGAAACTGGCCGATCCTCCTGTCGGTAGGTAGTGGGCTTGAAATAAATCACTTTGGCACCAATATAATCCTCAATCCGAATAAGCGTTTCATCCCATCTGTTACACAAATCTTCATAGGTGACGGTTAGGGCTTCCGGAAAGACCTTCTGTAAAACCGCTTGGGTGTCGCGATGCTCCTCCAAGGCCACATGAAAGTCGTCGATATCAAATTTAACCGGGGGGTTGCTAATCTGATGGGGTTTGGAGACGTCGAAATCAAGCCGGGAGAAGGCCACACAGCTTGACAGATAGCGGTGTAACTGGTTTTCCCGGTTCAAGATCACCGTCCGGGGCGGGAAAAAGGCGGCTATGGCCTGCCAGAAGCCTTCCGGCTCCAAATCAAAATTTTCCCGGATATGGGGCGCGCACCATTGATGGGTACAAGTCCCCCGGATTCGCTTATCCTGTTCTTTCGGAGTCATTTCCCTAAAATTGGCAAGTTGGCTGATTCCCTCACCCTTAAGGCCGTCCCACTGTTCCATGACCACTTCCGGGTGGGCTTGCAGGGCCGCCAATAGCATCTGCGTCCCGGAGCGCATTTGGGTGATCATCAAAAACCGGCTACGTTGTTTGGCATTATTCATTATCTCAACCGATAGCCGAAGAAGCATTCCCGGGTAGAGGGTAGGATAACCCGGGCCCAGGATTCGTCAAATTCATCATAGGTCCACAAGCTGCGGTGCAAGATATTCTCATTTTGATAATAAAAACCCTGTGTATCCTCAAAACAGGTACGGTTGTCATCCCATTTCATGGGCGTCAAGGACACCACAGCCCTCTGAGCAAGCCTGACTGCTTGGCCTAAGATTTCTAAACTCCGGTGCTTATCAAGATGCTCCAAGACATCTAGGAGCAGAATAATGTCAAATTCCCGGTCTAGTGGTAAGTCGCTATCGTTTAGGTCTAATAGGTAGTCGGGTTTCGCCTTGGCCCAAGAGTCCAGGGAAAACACCTGTGCCGCGCCGATATTCTGATAGCGTCGGTCGCCGCTGCCCACATCCAACACCACGTCTGTCGGCAAGGCAAAATTCTGGAGCCATTTCAGTATATGCGGTTCGGGTGGATATTGGGTTTTGACCATCAAACAAACTCCGCGTGGCTCAGGGGCATCGTGAGCAGATCCAGGGCCGAGTTGTAGTCATCGTAATAACACCGGACGCACCGGGAGCCATCGAAGGGGGTCTGCTCTCCCCATATTCGGTCAATGTCTTCCAGGGAACCCATGCGCATGCTCTCGACGTAATCGAGCCCCGGGGGGTCCTGGGCATATTGAACGCCGCAACATGGGTAAATACCGCCGCCTGCCGATACAACCGGCTTGATGAGGCTGATCAGGCACCGCTCGGCCCCCATGACAAAGGTGGCCCGGTCCTGATAGATGACTTTGCTGTCGTCGATGCCTGCCCCCAGGAGATGCGCCCGTGCGACATTCATTCTGAGGGCTGACTTTTCGATATCCAGAAGGTCGCCAACGATCCGCACATGGGTAAAATTATGCTCATTGGCGAAGATAACCAGCCGCCCAAGCACGTCCCAATCAGGTTTCCTGGTCAGCACGTGGGAAAAGGCCCAATCTATTCCAGGCCCCGATTGCACGGCGTTCATTATCCCGGCCCATTCCGGCTCCCGATCATCGCTTGAGGAAATCCGGCACCAGGTGACATTTTTGTAACTGGAAAACTTGCTGAATTGCGTCCCGTTGGTCACAAGGCCCACCTGGATTTGCAGGCCGTGAAGGATTTTAATGAGAGCGTTGATGTCGGGGTGCAGTAGGGGTTCCCCGCCGCCGGTGATCGTGACAGACTGGCAACCGAGCTTCTGAAAATTGGCCATGACCCGGAGTAATTTCTCTAAATCGAGTTCGGCCTTGCGGTCCCTTTCAGAGCAAGAGCAAAACCCGCACTTGAGGTTGCACCGATTTGTGGGATTCAACTGGACGTGCTGGGGGGGAATATAGCCAGCCCGGATGCGATTTATCACAAAGGCGTTCTGCAATAATTTGACCGGCAGGGTGCTGGCCGCGGTGTAGCTTCTTAGAGTCATAACTGAGCCCCATAAATCCCGCTGGCGAGGACTTTTACCAGAACTTGACCTACCCCAAGGGATGGGGTTTCGAGTTCGGCTACCGTGAGCGGGGCACCTAATTCTGTTAGGATGGCGGCTTTCATTTCCCAAGCACCTTATGGGCACCTTCTTCAACATCCACCTTGCTCACCGCCTCTACATCAGCAGCCGCCTTTATCTCTACCTTGGCTTCGGTCAGTTTGGTGAGCCACTTTAACAGAGGCAGGGCAGTGGCCTCTAGCTTATCCATGATCGTATTGGGGCCACCATAGAGAGCTACCTGGTTTAGTACATAAGCCTTGTAACGGGTAACCACTTCTTTCTCGGTGATCGCCCCAGATAAGATGCCCATCCCCAGCAACATGGACTTATTGACATCCGCAGCGATATCATACAGATCCCCGACATTCTCCGAATCCAGCAAGCGCCGCAACTTGATCTTCAGGTAATGGGTCCGGGCAAGGGCTTCCTTTTCGGTTTCGGTTTCCGATCCTGTCAGAGTTTTGCCGTAGATTGAGAGTTGGTCTTCAAAGGTCATGTCGTCGCCTCCTGCAATTTTTTGTAGGTCCTGGGAAGTTTTATGGACTGGGGAGCGGCCTTTATTAGGCGCAGAAGATGGGGCAGCGAGTCGGTACCCTTGGCGTGCCCCAAAAGCGATACCACCGCTTGCTGGTCCCCGGACTTCAATCTCCGGCTAAATTTATAGAGACTGTATTTGCGGATGATCCGCCTGGTTTTCCAGGTGTGGTAGCCGACAAAATTGACCCCCCGCTTGATCCTCTGGATGGTGGACTTGGATAATTCCAGGTGCAGCTTGGTTTTCAAATACTCCACGATCAAGCCCCGATAGGCCAGTGCCTGTTCCCGGCTGAGACCGATGAGCACCATATCGTCCACGTAGCGCACATAGTGCCGCACCTTCAAAACCCGCTTAATGAAATGGTCCACCGGGTTGAGATAGATCAAAGCGTAAAGCTGGCTCAAAAGGTTGCCGATGGGGATGCCCAGGGGATCGCCGGTGTCGGCAAAAAGCATCATCGCGTCCACCAGGCGCCGATCCTTAATCTTGCCCTCGATCAACCCCCGGAGGATTTGCCGGTCTATGGAATAAAAGAACTTCCGCACGTCGAGCTTCAAGATGTAAGCATCGTTACCATAATGCCTGAGGGCTTTTTGGGTGTAATCGCTGGCCTTGTGCGTCCCATACCCATTCCGGCAGGCAAAGGAGGTGGAAATAAAGGTCCGGTCGAAAATCGGATAGATCACCCGGTAAATTGCGTGCTGCAGCACGATATCCCGGAAGGCCGGTGCATAGATTACTCGAGGCTTGGGCTCGTAAACCATGAACTTGAAATAAGGCTGCGGCTGGTAACTGCCGGCGTGGACTTCTTCGTAGAGGGCCGCCAGGTTGCTTCCCAGGTTGATCTCGAACTCAAAGCAGGCCCGCTTGCCCCGTTTACCTCGCCGGGCGTCGAGATAAGCATGGTACAGGTTGCTCTTGCTGAAAGCCCGTTCGAACAAATTGCCGAATCGTTTCATAAAGTCCTTCTGATTTTCGGATTGAATCCTACCAAAAAGAAGGTTTCTCCTGATTTCGCCTAAGGCTGGATAACCTATCCCTGTTCTTCCACTATCCGCAAGAGCACGGTTCGAGGAAATGCAGTCCGCCTGCCACCCCACATTGTTGTTCGAGTTCGTCCGATTGTTGTTCCAATTCAGATACCAGACTCCCGCATTGGACGTGTTGTTCCAATACGCACAGGAGAGGGGACATGTTAATAGGTTACCCATAAGCTCAGTTCCAGCGGTTATCGTCTTTGATCTTTTTGATCCAGCCGCCGATCATCTTGCCGATCTCATCAACCAGGACGGTGATGGCCTGGTAGCGATTAGCCTCCCGCTCCAGAAAGTGCTCGTCTTCCTGTTTTCCGTCCTTGAACCGGAAATACCCCAATTCATAAGCCAGATAGAGCTGCATCCGCAACTTCTCGTGGGTTATGTCCAGGTTGGTTAAGGTGGTTTTCTTGAGATAGCGCTTCTCCCCTTCGGTGATGAGGTCAAAGATTCCATAGGCTGTGTTTCTGATTATGTTGGCTAAAGCGTATTTCTCATGTTTCGGAAAATGGTTAAGGTAAATATTCAATAACTTCAAAAACTCCGCCAATTTGCGATAAAGCCGTGGCTCGCTGTGTATCCCCATCACCGCCTCGTTATCACTCGGCTACACAGGGTAACAGGCCGCCCGCCACCCCCCATTGGAGTACGAGTTCGTCCGATCGCAGTACCAATGCAGAGACCAGACCCCCGCAAGGGACGCGTCGTACCAATACGCACCGGAGAGGGGACAAAGTTCGTTCCGAATATATTGATAAAAAGAATCTTTGCCGAACAGGTTATCGCCACCGGTGCTTAAACCAGTGACGGCAAAGGGCAGGCCCAGGCCGGCCAGGAGGTACTCAGCGCCGCTGACGTCCTCGGCTAACACCTGGTTAAAGGCGTTGCCATACCGTTGGGCGAAAGCCCCACCAGCGGATGTGACGAATACCGGAACGAAAGCGTCCATCATGGCCGCCACCCCTTCAGCCCCCCAATGGTCGGTAGTAATGCCCCCTGGTCCAGCATTGTTTCCAGAGGTAAAGTCCTTCATGGCCGTGGCTTCTTTGGCGGCGTAGAAGGTGCCCTTAGTGGCAGTGCCCCCACTAACCCATGCCCCCGTCGCTGTGGTATTTGCCCCGGTTAGAGAGAAAGTGTCGTCGTTAATCTTAAGAATCGTGTAGATTTTGTCGTTCAGCACCGTCATAGGGGCCGCAACTGAGACGATTTGTATGAGGTTACCATTAACATAGCCATGCCCTGCAATAGTTACTACCGCAGGATTGGCTTCGGAGATTCCGGTAATATTTTTGGTTGCGGCGACGCACGTCATTCCCAAGGATATCTCATACATCAGACCGTTGAGGTCGGAGATGCCGCACTCCTGGCCGTTGTGGGTGGTTTTAGCAAACGGAAATCCGCTCCCGGCCTTGCCGCAGTTACTATAACCGTCAGTCAGGTAGACCACCGTGGTGTCGTCAGTGTCCCGAAGGGCATTGTTGTTGCAGCCCTTGGGGTAATTCTTGGCCCCGGTCCAGTCGTACCAGGCACACCACGCCTCACATTTGGCAGCCTGCCCGTGGGCCAATTGTAGTAACCCCAGTGCCGCCCGCTGGAACTGACTGGTGGCGAAAAAGATGCTGTTGGCGTTCCCTGCTCCATCCACCCCGTCCCGAGCATGGGCAGCCTTAATGCACTCGGAGTAATTATTTGCGATGCAGGCTGTTAAACCAACTCCGGGGGTGGCAGAGTACATGGGGTTGTGGGCAGAATGGGTGCTGAGGGGCAGGCCATTCTTGACGCTGGCCCCAACATAACCGGACCCCTTGGCGACCTTGGAAACCTGGTACTTGTCGAAGAAAAACCCAGACTTCTCCGCTCCGCCGTCAATGAAAGCCCGGTGCAGGGCGTAACCCGCAGCATTGGCTGCCGCAGTGTTAGCATAGGCACTGGCGGGTTTGACGTCCACCCAGTTCACCGGAAACCCATTGGCCCCGGTGCCGATTTTGTAAAAAAACTTGGGTATCCAGCACATCACCGATCCTTCGGAGTACTGGTAATTGCCATAGTTGGGTGCCGTTGAATCGGTATAGCCGGTCAGGAGCGTCATGCCGGAGGGCAAATCGGCCGCCGGACAAATCCCGACTGCGAACCCCGGACCCCCGGCGATGCCAATATCGTTCACCGGGGCCGGAAAGGTTTGGAGATAGCGCCTGCTTCCGTCTGACCCCAGAACATAGTAGCCTTGGCCGTCAAAATTAACTCCCCCATTCCCTCGGCTATTAACAGTTGATGGTCTCATAGCTCTACTCCCCCACCCCGAAGATTAGTTGCAGACAGTCGGCTGTAAAGGTCGCCCCGCTGGGGGTTACAATCAAGGCGTATAGGTTCCGCCCTGCTGCCGCTTCAACCGGCATGTCAAATGCCAAGTCAACCAGCGATGCGTGAGTCATCTCCTTCCAATCGCTGCTTTGGATTTCAATAGTCCCGATCCACTTCAACCAATCGATGGCACTCACGGCCTCGGCGGCGTCATCAGCATAGGTCCCAGCGAGGTCAGTCCCGAAGATAAAAACCAGCAGATCGGCATTTTGCTTGGCAGCGTCCACCACCTTGAGGCTGGTGATTTTGCCCTTGCCGGTAGCAACCCTGACCGCATTGGTGATGGTCAACTTACCACCCACCACATCATCAACTGCATGGGCTGTGGCGGCAACAGTGGGGGTGATGGTGATGAGGTCTGACCATTTACTGGTTTCACCGATGTGGGCTTCGCCGGCGGCGATAGTCGCTATTACCGAACTACCATCCACTACCCACCCGGAGGCCCCATAAATATAAGGTATCCCGCTGGCCTCATCAAAATATTTGGACCCGTATTCCGCCGTAGATGGACGATCCGCCAAAGCACCACTCCAATGACTGATGTGGGCTCCGACGGTGTTTAACAATACTTTAGCCATGGTCATATTCTCCCTTCAAGGACTTCGGATAATTGCACTTTAGGAAATGAGGTAATGGCGCTTTCAGGGTTTGCGTTCAAGAATTCCACCCCGAGTCTTGCCGCATCCTCTGCGATTGCCGGGAAGCCCTTCAAATGCCGCGCAAAGGGAGGTGGCTTCTTATTACCATGGGACCCGTGCCAGTGACTCACTTTGCCATCGTCCAGGCACATGTCGAAACCGAGTAAGATGATCTTCTTGACGCCGAAATGCACCGCTAGGCTGATCGCCGCGGCACCGGAGTTATGATTCCAGGCTACCTTGGAGGGATTTGTACTGAGGCCGTACTGTTTTGAGTCGTTGCCGACAATGCCCCTGCCGCCGCCCTTGGCCAGATACTTGATCCCCTCGCAATCCCTCTCCGGCTTATTGGCAAAACGTGGGCAGCAGGTTATTTTGAGGTTGCGGAACTTGGCCAGGGCCATCCGGTGCACTAGATACCAGCCGCAGTCGCCAAAAAAGACACAATCCAGCCATGAACCGATCTGGTAGGCGTTGTTGACGCCGATGATATGGGCGCCATGGATAGGGGCCAGGTAGGGCGAGTAGGTGGAGGGGGGAAGTGCGCCGGTCATCACCTTGCTCACCACGTCCTCCGGAACCCCGAATTGCCGGGGCATTGATGGACCACCACCAATTATGAAGCAACTCCCACCGCTCCACATGGGAGGGGCGGTCCAGATCACTTGCCCAGGTCCCCAAGCAGCTTCTGAGCGTCCGCCTGCCGCAAGGCACCCTCATTCACCACCTTGCCGTGAGCATCCACCACGTCGTACCAGCCGGGGCCCCGGGACATGATGCTGTAGCCCCCAGGGGCAACTTCAAGCGCCGGTTCCTCGGGGACAGGAGTCATCGGGACAATTAAATCCCGGAAGGCCTTGGGGATTTCTTCCTCGGTGGCTTCAAAAACCTGGTTCGGCTTGATTATCCGACCACTGACCATCCGGAAAGATTTGTTACTGAGTAACTTCCATTGGCGTTTTTCGCTCATGGTAGTCATCCTTTCAAAAGATGGGAGCCTGATTAGCTCCATCCGGTTTAGATGCTGTAGTGGACCAGTCCACAGCGACCGTTGTAATCGCTCCGGATCTGGGGCACGTCCAGGGTGATGACCTTGAACTTGTTGATCAGGAAACCCTCTTCCTTCCACTGGATGGTCTGAAGGGGGAGGCCCCGCACCAGGCGCACCGTCTCCGGCCGCATTTCCACCAGGAGGACGTTATTGGTCGCCAGGGTGTCAGCTACCTTGACCGATGTGATCCCTTCGATTGCCAGGATGCGCTGACGAACCGTGCGAGCCGAGGTGCCGGCGTCGTCATCGTAGTCCTGGTCCATCACGGTCTCATAGGTGGCCGGAATGTAGAGAACCCATGGCCCGAAATGCAGGTCATCGAGGCTCTTTTGCTTCATGGCGATGACATCGGCGATGATCTGAGCCGCGGTCGCAGAGGTCCAGGCCGCAGTTAGGGAGTCGATGTTCCGGTCCGGGAAGTTGACGTAGGAGTAAATGGAGTTGCGGAGGTTGGTGTCCTTTTCCCCGTAGGCGTAGGTGATGTCGGTGAACAACATCTGCTCCCGGAGCAGGGTTACGGCCCGGGCCGCCTCTTCGGCTTCGGAAACATCCGCGCCTCGGTTGTTCAGGCGCGAGGTCTGGAGGAACCGCTCGTTGATTTCGAAATCCACATGCAGGAGCGGCAGGGGCATATAATGGTGTTTGTAGTCCACCCGGTCGCCCTGGCTGCGGTTGACGCCGTCCATGCTGATGGTGGCCTGATGAGCCTGGCTGCGGGTGTGCCATTCCAGGACGGTCGAGGCCATGCCGTTGCCGATGTTCATCACGCAGTTGTTGTCGATCAAGTCCTGCACGCCGGTGAGCCGGATGGTGGCCGCGGTTTGGACGGCCTGCTCCAACTGTTTCCATTCATCCCGACGCAAGGTAGCGTTGGCCTGAATGGGGACGGTATTCCGTTTATAGGATTCTTTCTTTTTGGGGTCACCGCCCACATAGGTAGCGATGGTCACATAGGACCGGCCATCACTACCAACAAAGGGGCGCATGAGGCCGGGAGTGAGTCGACCTTCCTTGGCAATCATGCTGGCCAGGGCGCCTTGAGGACCATTCGGCCCGAGGAAATCAACATTGACGTTCATAGATATCTCTCCTTTCTCGTCAGATTTGCGGTGTTGCTTAGACCACCATGACCGCGATGCGGCCGGTGGTGTTCGTGTCGCCGCCGGAACTGGTGCTCCGGTCCACGGCCTCTAAAGCCATGGCTACGATCTCCAGGGGGAGCTCTTCAGCCGTGCCGGAATCGCCGCCCACGAACTTTTGCAGGTAGCCGTCGCCATTGGAGGCCAGGAAGTCACCGATGACTACGTTTTCGCCATCAGATAGGAGGGCATAAACCTGGTCGCCACGGGTAGGAATCCAAACCTGGACCGGATCGGCGGCGGCATAGGCCTCGTCGATAGTCTTGCCCTGGAGTTCGTCTTCGAGCGCGAACATGGGAATGGCGTTACCGTTCGCGGGGGTATGCGCACGAACCAGGCCAGTGCTCATCAACTGCACCAGCATCCCCGGAGTGATGGCCGCGTTGGCAATCCATTCCTCGATGACGTTTGAATACTTCTTTAGTTTGATCGTGTTCTTGGCCATAATATTGCTCCTTTCTCAGTTTTCTTGGGTCCGCCCCTTACTCGACGCCCGGGGGCAGGAGTTCCTCACCTTCATAGGTCGCCGGGGTGCCACCGCCCAGGGGTGTGAAGTCGGTCGGCAGTTTGGCGATCCGCGCCACCTTATCCAGGGCTTCGATGCTCATGGCAGCAAGTTCTTCCGCAGTGTAAACATCGGGGCTGGCCGCGGTGATCTTGGCGATGATGCTGGCGCGGTGGGCCTTGTGGAGTTTGATACCGTGCTCCACCGATGCCCGGGTTTCTGCCGGCAGGAGGGCCAGGAACTTTTCAGGGTCTCCGAGCTGCTCCTGGAGCACCTGGATGGCCTGCTCCTTGTTCATTACCGGGGGCGGGTCCGGAGCCTTGGCCGGAATTTCAACCGGCGCCAACTTTTCGAGTTGCTCCGCGGTCATGGTCAACAGAATTTCCCGGTCCTCTGCGACCCACTTGGTCTCGGCGTTGGCAATCAGCGCATCGACCTTTTCAGGGCAGCAGGAACCCTTGCTCTTGTCTTTTTCCGACATGGTTTTCACCTCTTGATTTTGGTTTGTGTTAATATACTGAACTTCTCTCACGACGGGCTGGGCCTCGCCGGTAAAGTCGATAGAGCCATCACTGGCCTGGTTATAGTTCCGTTTAAACAGGGCCTCGCCGTCCGGGTTCATGGGCATATCGCCACCCCGGGGCCTGACCCGATAAATGAAAAAGCCGGGGTAGGTTTCTTCCAGGTAGTGAACCTTCGTGTCGTCATCCATGCGGTCCAGTTTGGCCTGTATCTTCTGGGAGACCTCGCCAAAGCTCAACTGATTGACGGAGAAGCCGGCCAGGGCCAGGCCCTTGAGTGTTGCTTCCAATTTCTCGTTATCTTTCACATGCTCACCTCCTTTTTCATGGGTTCGGACCCCGCAGCCGTCAGCCCAGGAACAGGCCCCGGTGCCCCCGGGAAGCAGGGCCAGGTGATCCGGTCGGTGACTCCTGGCGATTGCCTGGTAGGCCTCCCCGTTCCAATCCCCGGTGACCTGTTCATCATCGGTGAACACCCCGACGCTCACGTCGAGGGGGAGGCCCTGGCGGATGTAGGCCAGGGCTTCGGGGGATATCCGGCTGATAGCATCCAGGTCAATATATGCCTCGGCCCGGAGCCGCCCGCCGTCCATCTGGGTATGATAGACCCGCCCCACTGCCTGACTGTCGATGACCTCGGGGTCATTGCAGGAGATGTTCATCCCATCCTCTACCGGGTGCTGTACCGAAATCGGGATACCATCCCAAGCACCAGGGAACCGGCCCATTTCATCGGCCAGGTGGAGGAGGGGGCCGTGGCTGCCGGCGTGAACGCCCTCTGTGAGCATTATTACGGGGACCACCAGATGCTTGCGGCCCTGGTGCATCTCTTCTCGGATCGTGTAGCTTTGAGCCTTGAGGCCGTAGTGTCCCAGGTGGCCTGCCTCGTTTCCAGCAACCCCGTTGGCTTGGCGAATGGCAGCGGGGGCGCAAGTGGCATCGGTGCCGCCGTCAGCCAAACATTTCGCCAAAACAGAATTCGCGACGGCCACCCATTGCCTTTTTGCGCTGTCGCTCAGGCCTTGCTTGTGAGAATCCACATCCGCAATTGTCCAGGGCATAATTTCCCTCTCAGAACCCGTATGACCTTCGAACCGATGCCGAAGCATCGACAAGCCAAGCCGGAAGATGTTTCTTGGGCTGTATGCTGTTGAGCCTGCCCTTTTTTTCTAAACCTGCACTTTTGCGTTGCACCAGCCCCCCATCTTTCTGGGGGATGACCGGATGACACCTTTGGCCGGATGCGCACTCGCTGCACAATTCGTCTGGGTGCGGGCACGTTTCCGGAGTTACCATCCCAGCCTCCAAATAAAAAAAGGGGCCAGGCACCCGTGAAGGATGCGCTGGCCCCGATGGTTTCGACAGCCAATCAGATAATTATTTCATGCGCTGCAGAGTCACAGGATCATCTTTTGATGGAACTATGACCCGTTCGTTTCTTACTGTGGTAATCTCTCCTGCTTCAAGTTGTAATGTTACCTTACCATAAAATTTATCTTTTACCAATTTGTCAATATGCGCGGCGATCCATTCTTGGGTCGGGGTCATTTGGGCGCCGCCTCCCGAGGCAGCCAGCAGCATCTTCAGAATGTGTGAACAGGGATTATTCCGCTCGCCTCCTCCAAAGTATAAACTCGCCCTTCCAAAGAGGCACATTCTGGACAGACACGGGCGTCACCGGCATTTTTAAATTCTACTTCCGCCGACACGCCTTCAACTCCCCAATTCTTGTATTCTTGCAAGGATGATTCTGCATAGGCCCGAATCACTTCCGTCCTGGCCAACATCTCCGCCCGACGCTCCGCAGGGATAAATCGGCCCAGGGTGTCGGTGATCCCCAAAGTTCCCGCATTATTCCCGTCGATGGTAGCGACAAGTATCTTAGCAATGACACGGGCCCCGTCGCCGTCCGCCATGGCCTGGGCCAGGACCTGCGATATCTGGTGATCCATTGCGTCCGTGATGCCCTTCAAACCGGAAAAGGTCCGGGTGAAGAGCAGGCCTACCCGGTCCACATGGAAGGGAAGACTCATCGAAGCCAGGACGCCTCCGGTGGATTCGATTGAAGGAACGGAGTAACCAGTATGGGCGAGCTCGTACCTGGCCCGCTGGACACCCCTCTGGTAACTATCGCTGATGTACCGATCCGTCCATGCTGACTCGACCGCCTGACCCAATTGAGGGCGATGTGAGACTTCCAGAAGCCCGGCCTGTTCCTGTTCTTGTAGCCACTTCATAAATGCGGTTACTTTCTCCGCTGATCTTGGAAACGCAAAAGCCCCATGCCCCGGAGTCGTCAAGGTTACTTCCTGAACCATGATTCGGCGGATACCGGCATCGGGGGGTGTCAGGCCGAAGCAATCCTCGACCACGACCGCCCGGATGATCTCATTTTTGAGTGCCCGGAAGCGACGGGTGAAATCCCGGACAAAACTTTGGCGAAGAAAAATCGTTCGCGTCGGATCAAATCGAGTTGCCGCCCGGTGAACCGAGAGCAGGGGGCGGGTGCGTAGTTTTTCAGCCGGCAGGCCCATTTTGCGTTATCACCTCAATACAACCGTGACTTGAAAAAGGAGGCTGCGTTAAATCAACCCTGGGGAACTTGTCTTTCAAGGCCTCAAATCTCTCTGAAAAACCAGGGGGCGGCTCAGGACAACGGTCATCACGAATATAATTAGGGCCCGCCATTATGCACCCCCTGGAGGATTCTGGTTCGGTGGAGGTTGGGGAGCATTGGGGTCCGAGGGAACGGGCAGCACAGGGGGCACAGGGGGCAAGAGAGCATCGGCCGCGGCCTGCTCTTCTGCCATCGCCGCCTTCTTCTCTTCCTCAATCAAGGCGATCTGCTCATCATCGAATTTCATTATTTCCCGCAGAAATGACGCAGGGGGAAGGACGCTCTCAACCGTGGGGCCAGCCGTGGCATAATTCTTGAGGGCCAGGGATAAGGTGTTGGCAATGTCCGCCTTGTCCTTGTCACTCTGCGACCATAGGTCTTGCCACTGAATCGAGTAATCTTTTGCTGGGGCCGGCAGCACCCCATATTCAATGCACCGGTCCACAAAAGGCCGGATGATAGTCGGTTCAGCAAATTCAGTACGTCGTCCTATTACCAGGGAAAGCCAGTTGTCCCGGTCCTGGGTGCTGGCCAGTTGCCCGATTTCAGAACCTAAGAGGATGCGCAGCGGGATTCCCGTCACGGCGCTGATCATTTGGAGCTGCACTAAGACGTGCTTCTCTGGGTCGGAAACTTGCGAGGCCAGGGTGTCCCAGGTGATCCCTTCATTCAGAATCATGCGCCGCAGATCGTGCTCATATTCGTCAATCTGGGCCTGCAACCCGAGTTTAGTTGCCTCTGACAGAAAGGTTTCCTTGTCCACCTTCCCCTGATACCCAGGCCGTGCCCCCCGCCAGAACATCTCAGCCGAGGCCCCCACGAGCTTTTCCAAATCCATGAGCCGGTTGAACACCACCTTTAGCCGGGGGGTCCCCTCAATCTCGGATTCAAGCAGTCCGTCCGCCACATGGATCACCCGGGAATGGTGGACTTTGATCTCTTGGCTTGTCCCGGTGCTAACATTGGAAACGGTGATCGTGTAAAAAAGAGGTTGGCCATAGCGTTCATCGCTGGAATCGGTCACGTATTCGATGACATTGGTAAGGGCACTTCCCTCTCCGAAAGGCTTGACCCAAAGCAACTTGAGGGCAGGGCCATTGACCGGCATGGCAAAGTCCTGGGAAGTCCTTACATCGCTCAGGCCAAGGAGCAATAGCCCATATTGACCGATGCCCGTCAGTTTATCGAGCCGGGAGAACTTGGGATGCAGGGCCAACTTGTCATAAAGCTCATAAAAGGCCTTTTCAAGGTCCGTCTCGTTGTTATCATCCGATTCCAGTAATTCAAAACCGCCGCGCCAGGTCGCGTCAACAGGCCGGTCGATTACGGCTGCGGCAATGTCCTGGCGCGAGTATTGATCGTAATAATCTTGGTAGGTGAGTGTGAGCTTATACCCTAGGGCCTGGTAGAGGTCCCGATCCCCGCCATACTGGAGGCCCATCTGACCGGCGAGTTTAGCCCGGGCCACGATAACCGATAGCGTCTGGAGTTCGCCGGGGTTAATGCGCCTATCAGGCAGGAGGCTTGCGGCGTATGATCCGAGGGTTTTGATGAGGCTTTTTTTGCTCAATTCATGCTCCGATGGGGGCGCCCAAAAAAGAAAAAGGGGCAGAGGTCCCCATTAACCCCTGCCCCGGGCCACAATGGCTCCCCGTGGAACCGTTACCAGAAGAAGGATAGTGCATATATGAACTATGGAAGCAATTATTTTGAAAGTCAAGACTTTTCGTCAATTATTTGACAGTCAGTGTCGATTTTTTGACTATCCGGCTAAAAGTCGTGTCTTTGGGGTATGTCAAGTAGATAAGGGGGCTATCTCCCCCTTTTTTTAACGGAGGAGAATCCTAACTTCTTTCTTGCCAGCCAACTTCCCAAGAGCCCCGCTTCCGGCATCCACCTGGTCCTTAAATTTCGAGAATGGGAAGAACCGATGCTCTTCGATAAATTCACGATTCCAATCGCCCCTGAGCAATTGCACGTTTCCATTGTTTACCTGCACCGAGTAAGGGTCAGCCCGAAAAATCTTATCACCCGTGGGCCGGTCGGCGTATGAGGCGAACCCGGCCAGGTTGCGAATCGTGGCCTGGGCGCTATCCTTCCCACCGCTCCCCGGTTCTTGCTCATGATAAATCTGTACCCCTTGGCCGTCCGCCTCGGCAGTTTCCCGGATGATCCGCTCACGTTCCTCAGAGGCCCACCTGCCCCGCTTCACATCCGAGACAAAGAACTTGCCGGATACCAGCCTGTGCATCTTGACGCCGACCGTGAAAGCTCCTGTACCGTCTTTGGTGCCGGCCTTATCCCAATAACGAACGGTCGCGGCGATACTCACTTCAGAGGGCATGGTGTCCACCATGGCGAAATGCTCTACCTTAAACATGCCCCCACCCGGGGGCGTCGGGTTCTGGCCATATTGGGCGGCATATCCATATTGGCCTAACCGAACCTCTTCCTCTTCTAAAACGCTCCAGGGCATACGTACAGGATCAAGAAGTCCGTCAACGTATCGCTCTACCAACTCTGGGGGATATACCTGTTTGGCGTAGGTTCTAATTTCCCCTGGAAGGCTTATAAGTTTTAATCTGATCTTATCCTTTTTCTCCCAAAGATGGCCCGTAGGATCCCCCTGGTGGAGCCTTTGTTGAATCAAAACCATGGCGGCCACTTGTTTATCAATCCGCCGGGTAGATAAGGTTTGGTCA
The DNA here is from genome assembly GCA_007280345.1 of Deltaproteobacteria bacterium. Taxonomy (GTDB): domain Bacteria; phylum Desulfobacterota; class QYQD01; order QYQD01; family QYQD01; genus QYQD01. The sequence continues at coordinate 18,837 of QYQD01000164.1, forward strand.
ACCCAGGTGATGCAGGTTCTCAATTCCGTCTCGCTGGCGGCCTGTTTTGGGTTTAGCGGATCATCCGGTAAGAGGAAATGGCCATGGAAGCCGGTCATGGTAGCGCCCACACTGGTGCTATATCGGCCGCCCCCCCGATAAACTTTGCCATTTTCATATTTGAGGATCTTGAAATTGCTCACGGTATTTTTGTCTGGATCAATTTTTATATATGGATAGATGTGTTGAAATCGTTCCGAGCTCACCATGTCGCGGCAATATTTCGCAGATTCAAGGGAAAGGTCGGCCGAATAACTAGCCGTGATAAACCTCATCCAGTACCATTTGGTCCAGCACCAGGCTGGAAACATGATACTGACCATGCCGGTTTTTGTCGTGCCGGGAGGGACATTGATAAGCAGGTCGTATTCCCTGGGGAGCCTCTGGCCCACCCGTTCAGCCATGGTCTGCAATTCAGCGCAGAGATAGAGAATATGCCAGTTGGATTGAAATTCATCGTTTGATATCTCGGGCCAGAAATATTGTAGGAAAAAATAGAAGCTGCGATTGCAGCGTTCCCGGATTGCCAGGTTGGGGTTTTTTATGGCTTCCAGGATTTGGGCACTTTTTGTTAGGGGAGCGGCGCTGGTTTGACTTATAAACAAGGGAGTCACCCTGTCTCGGGGGTGAGGTCGCCTTTCAACTTCATCCCTGCGCTGATACACAAATCAAGTTCTTCCGGGGTAAGGTCGGACAAATCCGGGGACTTTTTGACCTTGAGCGTCCCGAGTTCAAAAATGGTGAGCCCCGACTCCTGCTGGAGTTTCTTGATTTGCTCCCGGGCACCCCTGGCCACGTTCAGATAGCCGACAGCCACGTTGCCGTTGGGATCGACCTTGGCAAAATTCTCCAGAGCCACCCGCTCTATCTCCTCAAAGGCTGCCAGGCTTTCGCCGATCAGGGTCTTGGAATCGCTGGAATCGACGATCAGTGCCCAGAGTTTGCGGGCGCGGGCGAGTAGGAGACGGACATTACGTTCCTTCACGCCAAGATACAACCCTATCTGGCTCGTGCTCATGTTTTGGCGATATAAAGACATGGCTTTCATCGCCTTCTCATTTGTTTCGTGGGTAGGCGTTTTAGACATCTATCTGATTTACCTCCCCTTTTCTCGGCATTGAATAATGCCCCTGCTTGACCGCCTTTTCATAATTGTATTTATTCTAAGGCCATATTTACGAAAATGTCAAGTGTTAAATGAAGTCTGCGAGTCGACAAAAAAAAACCGGGGCCCCCGAAGGAACCCCAGCCCCCTACCGATACCACTTAACCGTTGTCATGCTCCCCCCGCCTCCCGTGGGGATCGTGTTGGCGACTGCCCTGCCTGGGTAAAGGTGACCACCCGCATAATATGACGGGTATGGCGTCGCACCAGCAGCGCACACCGCACCGACCCCGGCGGTGATTAAAGCGACCGTCCCGACAGCGAACATCCTCTTTTCCTCACCGCTCTGAGTCTGAATATCCGACACGATCCCCCGGTCAAAATGAATTTCCACCACCCGGGATCGGATAGTTTGCCTGGCCGTCAAGTCCAGGAGGGGAACATAGCAGAGCGGGGAGATGGTCCTGTCCGACCCCTCATATCGCCAGACCGGATTAAACCAGCTTTCAGGAGGTCCCAGGAGCGCCAGGACTTCGGCTTTTGTAGTAACGCCGACCTGGATATTATCCCTGAAAGAGGCATCCATGATTTTATGGTTGCCGGCGCCGGTGGTGGAACAGCCGAAGCAGAGCAGGATTGTGATGAGCATGACCCCAAGTGCTTTAAATATTTGGTCAGCAATTCGTTTAGCTTTAGTGCAGAGGGCTTCCGTTTTACCATAGCTTGCGTATCCCACCGCATCCCCAATAATCCCGATGATAATTACCTGATCATACTTGAACTTTTCCGCGTAGTCTCGGGCCGCTGCCACCTGTGGTGACGGATTGAAGGCCATGGCTTTCTCCTTAGAAGATAGGGGACCAGCATACACCGACCCCCTGTTTTTGGAAGGTTTTGTTTTCCTGGGGGTTACCTTGCCTTCTCCGCAGCCGCCCGCTCCTCATCAGCCGCCAGCGCATCAGCCTTGTCACCGTAGATGTGAAAGTCGTGCTGTTCGCCGCAGGTACAGGCCCCCTTGTAACCGGCCTCGCAGTAAATTCCTGGTTCGTCGCACGGCATCAGATTGTCTGTTGAACAGGCGCACTCGGAATCTGAGCACAAACCATCATATCCGTTCTTCTCCAGGTATTCCTTGATAATTTCTTTGATAGTGGACATCTAAGCCGCCTCCTTATGCGGCCTTCTTTTCGTTCACCTGTTCGATATGGCCATTCTCCAGCCACCAAACCCGAATCTCAGGCACCGGCGACGGGTCGGCATGGTCACTCGTAGCGAAAACCAAAACTGTGTCAAAATCCTGACGCACGGCCAGGAGGAAGTCAATCAGTTGGGCTCTGTTCACGGGGTCGAGTATGTCCGCCTCGTCGATCATCAGGAGGCGGGCACCGGCCAGGGTAGCCAACACATATTGGAAGCAAATCCCGGCCCGGTATCTGGCGGACTTACTCAGGCAGGGGTAAAGAATGTCCCTCTGGACCTCCAAGTCTTTCGTGAGGGTCAGAGGGTAGCTCTCATGTTCCGGGAAGAGATAAGAAGAGGCGAAGTGAAGCCTCTCGTTAAACGGTCCCAGGGCCTCAGCAATGAGTTGGGAGGGGATGCCGTCCGGGGCTAGGGCTTTGGCAAGGGCGTCGTAAAGGGTGATCTCTTTTTCAGCTTCGGCGATCTTGGCTACGGCCGCTTCCGCCGCCTCTTTCTTTCGCCAAAAGTTCCGCACCGCGTCGAGCAGCTCGTAGCCGATGGCCATACGCACATCCATGGCGATGAGTTGGACGTCTATTACCGCCGTGTCCTGAATCTGCTCCTGCTGCTCCTTGAGCTTGGCGATCTTGTCAGCCAGGGCTTGGCCCTGCTTGTAGTAATTGTCGTAAGCCGCCTGTGCGTCCTGTGCCACCTTGAGGTCGGTTTCGATAAGCCCGACTTCCTTTTCCTGCTCCTGAAGGTCGGCCATAGTCTTTTTCAGAACCGCCGGGTCCACGTCCTGGGGTTTTGTGCCCTTGACTGCCACCTTCCGGGAGCTGGGGCACTCGACGCTGTAAACCGGGCAAATATCCGGGAATGCTTTCGGGTCCTGGCCCGCGGTCATGCCTGCGACTTTCTCTTGCAAACGCTCCAGGATGCCCCGGTTGATTTCCAGTGCCTTCCCGTACTTCTCCACTTCGCCGGGGTCCGGGGCCTCTGCTGGGTTGGCTTCCAGTGCCGCCAACTCCTTTTCAAGTTCTGGGAGCTTGTCGGCCTGGGCCTCCACCTTGCCCCGCTTCTGCTGGAGTTTATCCCGTTCAACCGTGAGTACTGACAGTCCAGCTTCCACGTCGGCCGTCTGGATATCGGGTAGGATACGGAGCACCCCGCCGATGGTGGCCTGAGTTTCGGGTTCCTCCATCTGGGCATCATCCCGGGTGCGCTTGGCGATGCGCCGGCGGGTGATGGCTTCGGTTTCGGCATCCTTAAAACCTTTCTGCTCGCCTATGTTCGCGAGGTTAAGAATATCGGAATCCATTTGCGGAGTTAGGGCGCCGGTGAAGCCCTTCAAGGAAACGATTAACCTTGCTCTGATTTCATCCCTCCGGGGCTGTAATCCCGGGATCACTCGGAAAAGGATTCGCCGCCGCTCGTCATCGGGCATGGAGAGAAAGGTCAAGGGGTCCGCAAGGATTGACATCATGACCTGATCATCCGGGACCGGCCCCGTAACACTGGCCGGGGTCTTAGGGGTCTTTTTCCTGGACGTAACCTCTTTATCGCCCCAGGTGATCGTGACCTCCGCGGCCTTGGCGCCGTCCTTAATGAAAGCGGCCTGGGCCTCGTGCGTCTTGAGGCCGCGGGCCTGGCCGGTGAGTGCCCATTGAACTGCATCCCTGACGCTGGACTTGCCGGATTCATTGATACCGGCGATGATGTGAATAGGTGCCCCGGAAAGGCCCATGTCCAGGGATTCGAGGGCCAGGAAGTTACGAATAGAAAGTGCTGAGATTTTCACGATTCCTCCTTCGGTGCTGGGGCAGTAATGGCCTCCATAATGAGCTTTTCGACGGGGCCGATGAGGTCCGCAAAATACCTAAGCGAACTTGCCGCTTGGGTAAGGGTATCTTTATGCTGCCTCATATCGCGCAATCTCCGGTAAATAAGGGATACGTCGAATTTGTACCCGATGGAAAATGGGGATTCTCCGGCGCGCTGGGTCAGCAGTTGAGACTCATACTCGAGGCCCAACACACACAACAATTCTCCTTTGGTAATTTCCACAATTAGGTTATTGTGATTACCTTTGCCGATGATTTTCAAAATATCCCTCCTTTTCTAGACAAATCCCGCCATTTCGCCTTTTTTCTGGACTTCGACGGCCTTGTCATAATTTTTGTCATAATTCTCCGTCTTTTCCGGTAACCCCTTTCGGGGGCCCCACTTTCGCAGGGGCCAGCGCCTGACGGCAAGATTCCCGATGTGCGATGGATGCGCCCCCTCGGATCTTCATCTCGCCTCTTGCCTTGCGTCGTCGGACTCAGGTGCACCCGGTGGAGGTGGGGGCTTGTGGGTAAATCAAGTCATTTCTTTATCGTCGGCCAGCCATTCAGGGAGTTCGATCTGGACAGCGTCGCCCTCGCCGTGGATAATGGCTATCTGACTCTTGGGAAGCCAAGTATCATCGCTCCCGTCCGGCTGCCAGTCATCGGCCCGAAACAGGATGGCCATATCGGTTTCCCGGATGACGCGGCCAGTGAATTGGATAGCTTCGCTCATGGATCACGCCTCCTTGACCTTATTGTGGGGTTCATCGCCAGACGATTGAAACATCAAATCTCCAACGGCCTCAGCTACAGAATTTCCAAAACCCGCCGGAGATTCCTGGAGGTTGATAAAATCTTCGTGGTAGACGGCGCACCACTTGTTGCCGTCCACAAAAACCCGGATAATCATTTCGGAATCCATCACCCCTCCTTAACTTTTGACCTTTCTCGGTACATGACTTTGTAGGCTTTCACTGCCTCCGGTTTATCCTGTCGTCGTTGCTTGCAGGCTTGGATATTGCAATCCCGATGATAATTTTTCGCGGAACCCATCTTCAGGTTTTGAGGATCATCGTATTTCCCGCAAATATGGCATAAGCGCCAGGACGCCTGACCGCAAGCCTTCAATGCCCGCATCCGCATGTGTATCAATTTGTGGTAGTTGCGATCTTGGCAAACCACCAAATTAGAGGGAAGGTTGTTGGCCCGGTTTTCATCAACGTGATGAGGTATGGCCTCCGGAGGCAAGGGTTTTCCCAAAGCCTTTTCCGCCACAAGGATGTGCTCACGAACATAACCCTGAGAATCAGCCCTGGGATGGTCCGGCATTGAAATCAAAACGTAGCCGTCATTTTTGCGTTTTACCCCGCCATTCCACTTGGGATTATTGCTCCCTGTTGAGCTGTGTCCTTGAATGAATCTGACCGGTTTGCCTTTGATTCGACCATATTTCTTATGGTTTTTCTTGGGGATAGTGGTTAGCCTACCGCATCCGCATTGACATAAACCCTCGGGTATTTTATCCATTGTCTTCCTCTTAGGTGGACTTATGGAATCCCACTTTTTCAACAGTTTTGGCTTGGTATTGACCCAAGATTCCATCCAGAAGTTCTTTCCTTTTGAGCTTTTTCAAGCCTCTGTCTAAAGAGGTTTTAGTTAAACTCAACATCGGCCATACTTGGGATGGTTCAACCCCCTGGGCCAGTAGATCGTTAACAACCTGTTCGGGGTCAAGATCATAAGAGACGCTGGATGAGGGGCCATAAATTACGTTACCTACAGTGATTGATCCATACTCCGTAACCCATGCCTTGAGATGGTTTTTAATCGCCTTCCCCATTTCTTCAATCGCCAGGAGCAGGGTCGCCGCTTTCACTGCGTCCTCGTGATTTACCGGATAAAGGACGTTGGCCGGCACGAGCGCCTGGGCCATGACCGGGCAATGGGATGTGACCCCGCACCAGCCGCAGAACGATCCGGGAGTCGGGTCAAAATACTTCTCGGCTTCGATGATGGCGATTTTGGCTTCCAGTTCTGCCGGCACGGTGTCCAGGTCGCCGGGGGTCAAGAGGATTTCACGTTCCGCTCCATATCTCAGAAAATGGAGTTGCAGCAAGATTTCTTGAGCGTCCGGGTAACGAGTCCGCCTGGCACCCCAGCCGTAGATACGAAGTTGTAAGGGAATGTGCTCCGGGTCGATTTCGATGACCGCACGATTAGATTTCCAATCTTTTATGACCGCCAGGCCACCTTGCAAGAAAGTGAAATCGAGCACCATCCGGAAAAAGACTTCGGGGGCATGATACTCGCAGGGCTCCCAGGCGCGGTTAAAAGCAAGCTGCAGTTCTACTCCGGGGTTCTCTACCGGCGGCAGGATGAAATTCTCGTAGGCCCGCGGCCAGACCTCCAGCACATCCGCGGGGGCCTCCTTGGGGGTGATCTGCTGGGCCCAGGCCCAATCGGTTTGCAGGCCTTGAGAAATGAGCCGATTAAGATACTTGGCCGCCAACTCATGAAGCATCTGGCCGATGAGCAGGGGTTCCGCGGTGACCCGGGGGATTTTGTCGATGCGGATGAGTTTAAAGGCGAACGGGCAGCCGCCGTGAGCGTCGCCGCCATGGAACATCTCCAAAGCTGAGTGAGAATAACTCGCCTGTTTAGCCATGCCGAATGTCCTCCAAGTTCTTATTCTTTTTAAGTTGATATCTTTCTTTATCGTATTGGGTTTTGCATGACTTATGGCACATATTCCTGTTTCCACCATTTACCAAATTCAGGGGGTCATCATATTGTTTACAGAAAGAACATTTTCTCCAATTAACATAACCGCACTCTTTAAGTGCCTTTTCCCTGGAATGCAGTAAATTGTGGTAGGTTTGATCTTGGCAAACTACGAAATTCTCAGGAGAATTGTCCGATTTATCATGATTAACATGGTGGATGACCGCAGATAAAGGTAACAACTTCCCAAGAATTTTTTCTACAATTAAATATGGTTCGCCGACATACCCAATTTTAGTGGCCCTGGGGTGATCAGGGGCAAATACCATAACGTAGCCATGGTTATCTGTTCTTCCGCCTTTCCAAAGTACACTTAATGGACCCTTGCCAAAGTGATAGTGGCCCGCGATAAATTTTAATGGCTGCCCCTTTATCCAGCCTTTATTCTTGTCGCTTTGGCGAGCCAACTTTGTCTCACCCCCGCACCCGCACTGGCAAAGTCCTTTAGGAATTTCTGACATGGCAATCCTCCAAAAAGAAAAACCCGAGAGTTGTCTAGCCGCGCAACACGGCCCCAGGGCCTCGCGGACACCTGGACTCTCGGGATACTTATTGGTGGATAGATAAAACAAGCCCATTGACGGGGGGCCTCCCGGCTGCGCGAATTTAGACAAATTCATAGTATTTCCTTCCTGGAGATATGTCAAGTAGTTTCGCATGATCTTAAAAGAGTGACTTCCTCGCCTGCCCCTCGTTGCCCTTGGGAGGCGGGGGAGGAGGCGGCGGATCAGCCAACCGCTCCTTGCCCTCCTGGACCTCTGCCGCCGCGGTGACTTTGAGCACAATCCCGGCCTCATTGAAGGCTTTCTCAATTACCCCTACCGTGAGACCCTGGGCCACTTCCGCCAGGTTGTCCACCAGATCAAGGACCACCTGCATTTCACCCCCCAGGGTCGGCCCCCAATCCAGCCACCGGCCGATGGGCACGCCTTTGGTGGTCACCAGATCGATGGGCAGGTCAACCATGCCGTCCGGTTCCTTGGCCAACTCCATGAGGGCCGGAAGGGTGATCGCCATTGCCGGGGAACCGGCCCCCTGCTCCCCTCCGTTTCCGGGGCCCTGGCTTTGCGTCCCTGCCGCTGCTGTGGGTTCCGGGGCCGGGGCGGGGGATTGGGTAGCAGAAGCCTTTTTCTTGCCACCAGCGGCCTTAGGCGAAGCCGTTCCTTCGGCTTCGGGGTCCGGGTAGAACTCCGCCGCGGTTTCGGCTTGTTCCGGGGCCGGTTCCAGGTGCGGAAGCAATAGGAGCTTTCGAGCCTCTACCTCTACCGTGTCCATCTTCACCCGGCGCTCGATGCGCCTCAGGGCAATTTCGTAACCGATCTCGGCCAACTGCTGTTCCGGGCCGCGGAACTCGATGGAGACGATGAACGCCACCATGCTCTTGCCGTCCGGGGTCGTAACCGTCTTGGGCGAGAGCACCAGCGTCAAGGGGATTCCGGCCAGGGGGCCACCCGTCAAGGTTTTGATGAGGGCCAAACTGGAAAGGATGGCATTGACGGTATTCCAGGAGGTCGTCCGGAACTTCCAGACGCCGCCCACCCGGTCAACCCCTTCGATGAGGGCCTGTAGGGTGCCTAAGGGTTTGCACCGCGGCTGCCCTTTGTAATCCGCCGCCAGGCGCTCACAGGGGCAAGTCACCATACCGTATTCATTGGGGCCAGGTTTGCGCTCCTGTAGTTTGTCAGAGTCAAAAGGTTCCCCTGTAGCCACTCCGGGGACAAAATAAATTACTCCTTCCCCGAATCTTTGCGCTTCCTCGCCGTCCCCGGAGCACCAGCACCGGGAGCCCTGATAAGCGGAGTAGCGGGTCATAAAGTTGAGGTCAATGTCATCGTAGAGCAGCCGCACAGGGAGTTCTACCAGCTTGGTACCGCCCGGGTTGACCATTTTCATCAGGGCGTCGTCCGCCATAAACCGGCCGGCCGCGTCCCGCTGCATGGTGGTAATGACAAAGTGGTCATACTTCACCGGGAGCCGGTAGGTTTCATTGCTCCCCTGTTTCTTCCGTTCATCCCCCAGGCCGCCGATCTTGATCTTGCCGCGTTCGGCCAGTTGGGGGGTTAATCCTTTGATCGCCATAAAAAATCCTCCTTACCCTTGGTAAGAAAAGTTAAACCTCATAGCACTCAAGGCCCTTAGCCTCTGCAAGCCAATGAGGGATGTCAACCTCGTTGCAGGTTTCCCGGATGTCCTCCACCTGACTTTTGGGGAGATAAACCGTCTCATCCCCAAAGACAAAGCACCAGGATAACCGGGTTTCCCGGGAATCAAGAATGCGGTCGAATTTCAGGGTTATGAGTTCGTTGCTCACCTACCACCCCCATAAACAAACGGCCACGAACGCCGCGATGCAGATTCCCCAGGTGATAATGCTGGACCAGGGGCCGGGGTCGCCTTCAAGCCATTTCAGACAGTCTTTGCAGTTACAGTTCATGGCACTTCCTTGGCCTTGGCGATGGCGGCTCTTGCCTCATGGATTACACAGTGGCAGAGCGGATCATGCCAAACTTCATTTCCTTTTGAGACATTTCCCAGCAGTCTTTCCAAAGCCGCCAACAGGTCAGGAGCCGCCGCGATGAGGCGGGCGTTGATATGGGCTTGGCCAGAAGGCGGCACATTTGATGCACAGCCGACTACTTGGCCATCAGCCGAGAATATTAGTTGCACCCCGAGATTTGCGGAACGGGCCTCCCACGGCCCAGCCGTATGCTTCCTCATGGCACTTCCTCCATAAATTCCCTTGCGTGACGTTCGCACATCTTGTGCGATTTCACCGGAGGCCCCGGATCGGGTCCGGCGCACCAGGGGCAGGGGCAATCGGGGGCCAGGATAGGGGGACAAAAGGGGTTAAAGGGGTCATCTAACCGCACCATCAGGCCACCGCAGAGGTGGCAGGTGGCCACGTCCTCAAAGGTGGCCGCTACGAGAGTATCCGTTACCTCACATTCCGTACATTTGTATTCGTAAATTGGCATAAGCCCTCCTTCCCGGGGACCCCGCCTCGTGCAACAGGGCCCCCGGTCGCCATTGGATTAAAAAGGGAATTATATACTTTAGTCCCTATTAGGTTCTTCATCCTTGGAATCCTTAGCCTTTTTGGTTTTTGGTTTGGGCCGGTAGGATAAGACTTTATCGACAATCTTGTTTAGGATTTTGAGAGGTCTTTTGGCCATAATTAATCTACGGTTCCATTGCAGGCATTATATCTGCAAGCCTCAGCCTTCTTTTCATACCACTCGCCCGTTATCTCATCATCACTCTCGTATGCTTCTCGGGATTTTCCATCAAGGCGATCGGCTTCATCAATCCATTCTTGGCGGGTCATTGCTTTTGTTCTCCTTTAATGAAATTGAAGGCGCTCTCTATACTGATAGCCAAGGCCAGAGAGAGTTGATAGGGAATCATGGCTCGTTCCGCCGCTTTACTGGAAGACATTCGTTCTTTCCCCATATTTAATCTGATTTTTGAGAGAGGCGGGATGATACCCCAAAGGTAAATTGGGTATCCAATCCACGCCGGTTTTCCCAGAAGTGAATTAAACCATTTAACGGCTCCCCGAGTGTTTTCGATAACCCAAAAACGGGGGTTTGCTTCTTGGATGACCCGGTACGTTGCTTGCACCAGTATCATTGATGGTTCCTGCCCAGTGCGACACCAAGGCATAGACTCTCTGGAAAATTCTTCACAAGGCGGCGAGGCCCAGATTAAATCCAGTGGATCACCATCCCATGTGAAGGTTCGGATATCCGCCACTAAATCTGGTTTGAACTGCGGGTTATTGTCCAAGGTAGTAACTTGCCAACCCCTATCTTTCATGGCAGAACTGGCACCCCCAAGACCTGAAAACAGATCAAGCATTTGCAATGAGTCTGCCATAGGTGAGCCGTTTATTTGCGGTTGCGGCTATGAAACTTTCAAGCCGCTCAAGAGTATGCCGTTTGCAGTTACCGGCGTTCAGCCGGAAGGTAAACTCATTGACATAACGCCCCAGGTGCTTAGGGCTGGCATGATGATAAACGCCGTAAAGACCCCGCTTCAATGTAGCCCACACGCTGTCGATGCTGTTTGTGGTCACGCCGTCTTTAACATAATCCCCGGCGCTGTGATTAACCGACTTGTGCCGGTAAAGCAGACCGTCCAGGCCAGAGTAAACAGGGGCATCATCCGTATGGATCATGGAGCCGATAGCCACATGGTCAAGGATTGCGCCATGCAGAGTCGCCTTATCCGGGCTTTTGAACGGCTTGGCAATCGTGTTGCCGCCCCTCTCCCGAAGTCCGACAACCCCGACCTTGCCGACAGAACCACGGCCAGCAAGCAACTTCTTGTTTTGATGCTTGGCGGTTTCCTTGCCCCCGATATAGGTTTCATCAACTTCGATAATTCCCCGGAGTTCTGCAAGGTCATCGCCACAGGCTTCCCGGAGCCGATGCAGCATGAACCAGGCCGACCTTTGGGTAATGCCTATCTCCTTGGAGAGTTGCAGGGAGGATATGCCCTTCCTGGCCGTCACAAGAAGGTACATGGCATAAAGCCACTTATGCAGGGGAATGTGGCTCCGCTCGAAGATCGTGCCGGTGCGCACCGTGAAATCCTTAATGCAGGCATTGCAGCGGTAAAAGCCACCTTTAAGGGCATGGATTCGCTTCATTTCCCCGCAATGAGGGCATTTCACGCCCTTGGGCCACAGCCTGGATTCGAGATATTCCCTGGCCGATTCCTGATCGGGGAATCTCTCGAAAAGCTGAAAAGTGGAAATGGTGATTTTGTCTTTCATGTCTATATTATAACCATTTATTTTCGTGAGTCAAGTATATAATCCCCATTAAAAAGCTACGTGTTCATGGGCATCACGATAGAGAAGTAATTCGGGTCATCGGCGCCCATGATCCGGGCCGGCTTATCGTGAGCCGTGGTCGAGAAGCAGGCCGAAATATTTGGCCTCATATTTTTCGATCATATTCCAGCCTCCTCCTCCACCTCAGCGTCAAAGTGCATCTGCGCCATATGGATGATGTAATCCGGTTCGATGCCGTTCTCCCGGGCCAGGTGCAGCAGGTCCGCCACCAGATCGTAGATGGAGGTGCCTATCTCTTCCTTGTGGCAATGGTCAAAAACAGCGTCCAGAGCCTTTTCTCCGATTGCGGCCCGCTCGTTATTGGTCACGATATGGTTTGCCTCTACCATCGTCTTACCTCCAAAAAAGATGTTTTTATTTAAAGAGTCCCGGATGCTTCTCCGGTTCTACATACTCCGGAACCTCAACCCCCAACTCCCGCTCCAACCACTCCGCCACCAGGCGCCGGTGGCAGAACTCCCCCGGCTTCTCCCAGCAGAGCAGAATAGCGTCCTCCCCCAGCTCCTGATAAACCTTCCGGGGATCCAGGCGATCCAGGATTTCTTGATAGGCTGCCCGGTATTCTCCGTTTGTCATTTTGAGCATTTGCCGGGTGGGGGCCAGGGCTTTATAGCGTCGGCCGGTCCAACCCCTGGGGGGATAAAGGGAAATTGATACCGCCTTCGGGTCCCGGCCAGCCCGGGCGAAATTGCTGGTTTGCATCAGTCCTCCCTTCTGATCTTAGTCAAGGCCAGTTTCGCAATTTCTTCCACGTCATAGTCCGTGGCTGACAACGGCCCGAAAGCCATTAAATCGGGGTCATCCCAAACCCCGCTGATCCTGGCCACGATAGCCCTGAGTGCCGAAACCAGGCCGGGAGCCGCTGAAAAAAGGATCGCGTAGCCCTCTTGATCCCCACCGATCATCTCGGCTATGCGGACCCGGGCCAGATTGTCCCCGACCCCCAAAATCTCAAAATTCTCATTCCCGTAAGAATAAGGGGGCACTACCTCTAATTTTACAGGCATACTTCACGCCTCCTTTGGGGCCGCCCCTCGTGCAAGGCGGCCCCGGTTGTGATGTGGTTATACCCTCAGGACAAGTCGATCATCCGCTTGTAGCTCTTGGACACCATGGTCACGTCCTCCACCTTGGAGGCTACCGCTGCCACCTGGTCAGCCAGGCCGGCTAACTGAGCCTTGAGGCCGTCGTTGTCCTTGAGTGCCTGGATGTCAACCCCGTCCAGGCCGGCCTTCAACTTCGCCAGTTCTTCTTCCAGGGGCTTGTAACCGAAGATGTTCATCTCCCGGGCCCAGGTATGGAGGTTGCGGACCTTCTCCAGCGATTCGTTGCGGATGACTTTCCCTTCCTTCAGGCTCACGGATAGGCTGGCCACCACTTCCCGGATACGCTTCTGATAGTCCAGAAAAGCCGTCTCGACCGCCTCCTGACACTTGGCCTCCAGTTCGTCCTTAGCCCGTTCATAGGCCGCCAGGACCTCAGGGGCCGTGCTCTTGCTGGGGGGTTCTGCCGCTTTGATCTCGGTGATGGTCCAGAACATATCGAATTTGCGCCGCAGGACCTGAGCGTTGGCCGGATAGTGGGGAGCCATTTTCTCCCAGGAGCCGGGCCATTTCGCTTCACAGAAAGCCTTCCAATCTTCCCGGATGGAATCGTACTTCTCGCAGAACTCGTCGGCCAGGGCCAGGTATTCGCCCTTGAGCTGCTCCAATTTCTCCATCGTCTTGGCCAGCCGGTTTTTGGGGGAACAACGCACCCACTCCAGCACGAACTCAAAGGTGCTGTCGTTCAGGAACCGCCGGGCCTCACTGACCTTGCGGTTGAAAGCCTGGCGCCACTCGGCCGGATAGAGTTTTTTGTTGCCAGGTGATAAAATTCCGGGACCTCTTTCTCTTCCAAGCCCAGGTCTTTAGCGGTGAGGTTCACAATACCGGGCCAGCTCCGGGTGCAGAGCTGGATCGCCACCAGGCCGTCAAAACCGTTGCTGTCTTTCGCTTTCGGGGTCATCGTCTTGCCTCCAAAAAAGATTAGGCCGGGCCAGGCCCAGCCTTGTTGCGGTCCATCTCGTTCCCATCCAAAACCAGGGCGCCGCCGTCCTGGGTTTGGGAGAAAAAAGAGGGTTTTACTTATAGGGAATTGGAGAACTTGACCAACATCCTCCCCAGTAGATTAGCCTCGTCCTTGGAAAGCACCACCCGCGTAATTCCTATCTTCCCCGTTACAGGGTGCGTACCATGGATAATCTGTAAGCGTATCCAGCCCACCATCATCTGGAGCCTCAGAGGGCCAACTTTCTCTCGGGTTCCAGCGGTATCGGTTCGCTGAATCGTTATCTGCTTCTGCATGAGCCTCTCCTTATCCGCACCATGGATTTTGATTCAGTTCCTCGAAGCCCGGGGCTGGGGGGCCCAGGGTCGAAAGGATTTCCGCCGTCTCTTCCGTCCACCAGAGCGTAGAGGCGCCGCCATCTTCCGAAAAGACGATTTCAAGCTCGCTGTCCGGCATTGGT
>QYQD01000051.1 GCA_007280345.1 Deltaproteobacteria bacterium
AAGAAGGTTGAAGAAACTAAGCCAGCCGAAGAAACTAAAGAAATGAAAGAAAAGAAATAGTTATTTCGCAACCAGAGGGCGGATGATAATCACATCCGCCCTCTCCGGATGATCGTAAGGACGTTATTAGTGAAAAAGGCGCTCTCAATTGTACTTGCAACCTTACTTGCCATTACAGTGGTGGGGCTGGCTGTTGCCAAGGATAACGTAAAGATAAAAAAACTTATTACAGGTGAGGTCGTAACAGTTGATACAGCGGCCAATTCTCTTACCCTAAAAGGGAAGAGGGCCGAGGTTGTCATTCACACAAATGAAGACACCGTTGTTCAGGTAGCCAAGGAGAAGAAATCCCTCGCCGACGTTAAGGTCGGAGCTAAAATAGCTGTAAGATATTCAGAAATAGACGGGGGAAATCTTGCCGAAAGCATAGTGGTAAAGCCTGAAAAAGGCCCGGTACCGGCAAAACCAGCGAAACCTGAAAAGCCTGCCAGGAAATATTATTAGCTTTAGGCTAATGTGGCTTAGCGAGGCATAACGGCCCCTGACTTAAGCTCTTATAAGGTTACAGTTTTCAACGGCATCCCGCCCACCTGTTTTTCAGCTCTAGTGGGATATCCCTCCACCCCTAGAAAATCCCTGTGGGGTCCTCATCTATCTCAGCTAATATCTTGTCTATACTTTTTGTGCTATGGTGTGTATGTATAGTAACACCACCATGACAACCGGACATTTCTAAATTGGCTTGACATTCCGCAGTTTTTTTGTTGCATTTCCCTCCAGAATAGTGTTTAATGCCAACAAGAGTTTGTTTTGTCCGGATTTGCCTTACTGCAAAGGCTGTCATGGCCGATGCGGTTTTTTTTTGCCCGGATAGATACTTACTCAAAACCATTACCGAAAGGAGGTGAAATAATATGGCTAAAGGATCTGTAAAATGGTTCAATGACAGCAAAGGCTTCGGCTTTATCTCCCAAGAAGACGGTACAGATGTATTTGTGCACTTTTCAGCTATCGCGGGCGACGGGTTTAAGTCCTTAAGGGAAGGTGAGCAGGTGACCTTCGATCTGGCTCAAGGGAACAAGGGCCTTCAGGCAGTGAACGTTTCCGTAACGGAATAAACAAGACACTAAGAATATCCGAACGGAGAAAGCTGTTCTGATGAGTACCGGTTATTCTCCGTTTGGATATAAAAGGAGCGATTGGAAATGAAAATATACGTTGGCAACTTGTCCTACGAGACAAGTGAAAATGATTTACGGGAGGAATTTAGCGCCTTTGGCGAGACTACATCCGTAGAGATCGTTAAAGATAAATACTCCGGTCAGTCCCGGGGCTTTGCATTTGTCGAGATGTCAGACGCCAAGGAAGCCCAGTCTGCGATTGACGCCCTAAACAACAAGGAGCTCAAGGGACGCAACCTGAGCGTGAACGAGGCGCGCCCCAGGCCCGCAAGGCCCACTGGCGGATATGGTGGAGGTGGAGGCTATTCGGGTGGCCGTGGCGGTAGCGGTAGCGGCAGAGGCGGAAGCGGAAGCGGAAGGGGGTCAGGTTTCGGAGGGAATAAAGGCAGAAGATAAAAACAGAAGCCCTTTCGAGCCGTCATATTTCTGGCATAAGATAGATCCGGAGCCGGGGAGCGCCGGGAAGCAGGTTACCGGCGCCCACGCTGCCCATCCGGGAATCTGGCTGGCAGGACCCAAGGTAAGTCTCGTGAACTATAAAGACGAATCACCAGCGGAATAATTGGGAGCAAACTTTGGCAAAAAAATCAAGTAGTACCTTCGAGAAACGGCAAAAGGAGAAAAACCGGCAGCAGAAACAAGAAGCTAAGAGATCTCGACGAATTGAAGCCAAGCAGCATAAAGCCGATGCAGAGCCGAAGTCTGGCGATCAAGACCCGGATATTGCCGGCATTCGCCCCGGTCCTCAGCCTCTGCCGGAGCAATGGGGTGAAAGCAACAACGATGATGAATAACCCCATAGCTCGGACGTAACGCAAGTCCCTATACGGTCGTAGCCCCTTCACAAATTTTAGCTGACTAATCGTAGACGGAATGGGGCACACGCCTTTTTTTCCACCACATACCACCCTCCGATGGGGACTTTTTCCGTGGGATTGAGCGGACCAAAATGCGGAGCGGTTGCTCCCGCCGGAACAGTAGCTCGATAGAAAGTCTCTTCGCCTGCATCATAACGATACAGATAGAAATGACCGGCAGTTGATAATTCAAAGTTTTCGTAAATCCATAGCCCCGGATCTCGAATAATCTCATACAGGTTGTATTCCTGGTCATCCATATTCAAACTCCGTATTTATTCCAGGCCCTTTTGTTATTAACCATACGTGCGATCTGTTTTCTGCCAAGCCCGGACCAATATACACCCCCAAACCGATCCTTCAGGCGCTCATATAGGTCGTCAAGATGGTAGACGCCTATTTCGCCACGCAACTTCATAATGCCTTTTACATGTTCCTGACACGGAGAAGCAGTCTTACATTTCTAATGATTTATTATGGCTTTTCGGCTAATGGAAGGACTTACTTAAGCGAAAAGGATTTTTTCTATCTCGGGGTACGGGAACGGACGTGAGGTAAAAGAAAAAGTTAATAGACATACGAAACTTTCAGGCGTAAAATGCCTAGAAGGAGGAATCGGCCATGTTAGTCTTTCTAAGCGACGTACATCTCACGGACGGATCATCAGGCACAACGATTGATCCCAGGGCCTTTAACAAGTTCTGCCGGATATTGGAGGATGTCGTAGGAGACCCCAAGGAATCCAATATCAAAAACCTGGAGATAGCGCTCCTGGGTGATATATTTGACGCGATCCGCTCCAACCTGTGGTTGCGCCCGGAAAATGACCATCCCGAAAGCCCTATAAGACCGTGGTCCACCGCTACAGAAGTGGATCGTACCGGCTGGAATCTGCAGAGATATACCGAAGAGATCGTGGAGAAGATTATCGGTCAGCCGGGGAATATTGATGTTATAAGATACCTGAAGGAGTTTCAAGGTTATTGCGCAGGGCTGGGTGTTGACGTGCAACTTTTTTATCTGATAGGCAATCACGACTGGCTCATTAACAGATATGCCTCCACCCGCCAGAAGATAGCTCAATTTCTCGGGATGCCGGACCCCCAGTTCTATGCCACAAATCGCTTTCCCTATGACCGGGTTTTTGAGAGTTATAGAGTTATGGCGCGTCACGGTGACTACTATGACCAGCTTAATTATGACGGGGACAGGGATGCCTCTTCCCTCGGGGATGCCATTGTCATTGACCTGTTGAACCGTTTTCCGGAGGCCGTAAGAAAAGACCCTGTTTTGGCCCCACATACTGACCTGTACAACCAATTAAAAGAAATTGACAACGTAAGGCCTCTCCTGGAGATTCCGGCCTGGATACAGGGCGTTTGCAATTATAGACCAGGGGTGGAAGAAAGGATGCACGGCATATGGAATGATCTGGTGGATAACTTTTTCAAGCTTAAGTTTGTGAAGGACCATGATCGCTTCGGCCCAGATGTCGTTGACTTTTTGGAAATGGGCATGCGCCTGTCTTCCAATTTTTCTTTTGGAAGGCTCCAAGAAATACTTGGCCATTGGGGGATTCGGCATTTATACCAGAAAGCTGACGACTATAGGAGGTTTGCCTATAACGAAGCGCCGCTTAAGAACAACCTCGTCCGTTATGTGGTGTACGGACATACGCACCATACCGAGCAGATTCCTCTGGATATCGTGCCCATTCCCCAGAACGACATCATAGAAAAGGTCTATTTCAACACCGGTACCTGGCGTAAGGTATTTGAGCACACGACTTTTGATCAGGAAAACTGTGAATTCATCGGCTGGCATGTCATGACCTTTATCGTCTTTTATCTTGAGGAAGAGAAGGAAAGAGACAGGAACTATGAGGTCTGGTCAGCTTCTCTGGGTTACGGGAAATAAGAGTTGCAAGTTCCAGGTTACAGGTTACAGAGTTTGCATGGGAAGCTGAAGGCTTGAAGGAGCAGCAATGGTTACTATTGATGATTTGAGTCTAAAAGACGTTACGCTGGACAGGCTGCCCCGGCTGAAACGGCTACGGGAACTTCATTTTGCTACCCGGCCTGAGTATGCGTGGAGCTTCCGCGGAACATAACCCATTATATGAAGCATCCGGATAATCCGGCTGATTCTCCGGAGTTGCGGGCCGGGAAGCTCTATAAGTACGTGATGGAGAATAAACGGCCGGTGATTACTGATGAAAATCTCCTGGCCGGGACGACTACCGCCAGGACCATCGGCGTTGTCCTCTATCCGGACTTTATGGCCCTTTCTATCTGGCCCGAGCTGGAGACCATTAGCCGCCGGAAGAAAAATCCTTTTGGCATTACCAGGGCAGAGATAGATGAGTTAAACTTCGACATATTCCCTTACTGGCTGGATCGCACCATCCAGGAGGTGGCCAGGAAGGATAACGGCAATCCTCTTTGCCAGAGAATTATGGAGCGGATTGTCTTTTACATAGCCACCAAGGTCTATTCCATATCCCATACCGTCCCTAATTACGCCATGGTAGTGGAGCGGGGGCTTCTGGACATCATAAGAGAGGCCAGGGAAAGGGAGCTTTCGCCCGGAAGCTCTAAAGAGGACAGGGCGAAAAAGGACTTTTATCAGGCCGTGCAACTCTCGCTGAACGGGATTATCAGCTATGCCGCCAATCTCAGCCGGGAAGCAGATCGGCTGGCGGCAAAAGAGGTGGATACCAAACGCCGTCAGGAACTCCTTGAGATGGCCGAGGTCTGTAAAAGGGTGCCGGCCGAAAGGCCGCGGACATTCCGCGAGGCATTAAATGCTATATGGATCTGCAAGATCGCCCTGCACCAGGAAAATGCCAATGTGGCCTTGAGCCTGGGACGATTAGATCAGGTACTCTATCCATTTTATGCTGAAGATATAAAACGGGGTATGACCCTGGCTGAGGCCGTGGAGCTGATAGGCTGCTTCTGGCTTAAGATCGCCGACCATGTGCCCTTGAGCCCGGAAACCGGCGAAGAACTCTTCGGAGGGAGCGGCTCCAATCAGGCCGTTACCTTAGGCGGCGTGGATATAAAGGGTGCGGACGCAGTAAATGACCTCACCTACGTCGTGCTTAAGGCCACGGAACTCCTGCGGCTCCGTGATCCCAACGTCAATGCCCGCTACTACCCACAGGTAAGCAAAAAGGAGTACTTGGACAGGCTCTGCGAGGTTAACATCAATACCGGGGCCACCCCTTGTTTCCATAACGACGCCTCCGCTGTTGAGGCCCTGAGCGGGCAGGGCGTATCCCTTGAGCATGCCAGGGACTATTCGTCAGTGGGTTGCGTGGAGCCATCAAGTGGTGGGCGGACCTACGGTCACACCGGCTGTATATTGATGAATCTTACCTCGGCCCTGGAAATGGCCCTTTGGGGAGGCAAACACCGCCTGACTGAAGATGAACAGATCGGGCCGAAGACAAAACCGGCCGTGGCCATGACTTCTTTCGCAGAATTTAAAAAGGCCATGGAAACGCAGCTTGGCTGGCTGATTGATCAAGTCGTAACTTTAAATAACAACTTAGGCCGGGCCCACCAGGAGATACACCCCACGCCCATGCTTTCCGCCTTCATGGAAGGCTGCATGGAGAAAGGCAAAGATGTCATCTCCGGCGGCGCTACCTATAACTCATCCGGCGCGGCCATGATCGGGCTGGCTGATGTGGTGGATTCCGTAACGGCTATTCAGGAATTCGTTTTTGATAAGAAAAAGTTCACTATGGCCGAGATCATCTCGGCCATAAACGCCGACTGGAGCGTCCCTTATAAGAAACTTCAGGCCATGGTTAAGGCCTCACCGGAAAAGTTCGGCACGGATAGCCGGATGGCCAGGGCCAACGCCGACTGGTTGATAGGTTTTCTGCATGATACCTTCCAGGGCAAGGAGAATTACCGGGGCGGCAAATATACAGTCGGCTACTGGACTATGACCAACCATGCCGGATTTGGCGCGCTCACCGGCGCGCTGCCCAGCGGCCGGATGAAGAATGAGCCCTTTGCCAGCGGTATCACACCGGTATCCGGTTCGGCGCCGGTTTTGACCTCATGCCTCAATTTTGTGGCCCGCCTTGACCACACCAGGATCGCGGATGGCCATGCCCTGAACCTGAAGTACACTCCCTCTACCACCACAATGTCGCGATTTGCCGATACCGTTGAGGCCTTTTTTAAGATGGGCGGCCTGCAGGTGCAGTTTAATATTATCGACCGCAAGACCTTAGAAGATGCGCGAAAGTATCCGGAGAAGTATCCGGACCTTTTTGTGAGGGTGTCCGGATATACGGCCTATTTTAAGGACCTTAACCCACATATGCAGCAGGAGATAATTACCCGGGCAGAATATGACCTGGGTACCGGCGAGGAACAGAAGTATGGGTAAGAGCTCAAAGTTTAAAGTTCAAAGCTCAAAGCAATGACCAAACAAAGATATGGAGCATGGCCATGTTTGATATTGAAAAATTTATAAGCGGGTTATCCGTGGATAAGGCCATGGACCGGCTCGGCGAGAGGTTTTTAAAGAGCCTTGAGGACGAGACGGCCGAGACGTTTTTAGAGGCCCTGCTGGCCTTTATGAAGATTAAATTTATGTTTGATCCGGCCTATCGTAAAAATATCGAGGAATTCAGAGGGCGTTATCAGTTCAGGAGCAAGGACGGCGGTGTGGCCGTGCTGGTTAATTTTGAAGATGGTGATATGAAAATAAGAGAGAAGACCTCTGACGATGTTAACGTTACAGTATCCTTTAAAGATGGCCGGGCCTTAATGAACTTTTTACTTTCGGCCAACCGGGATATTTTAAGGGGGCTTCTCAATAACGAAGTGCTTGTGGCCGGCAATCTTAACTATATGTACAAGTTTGGCTTCATGGCCAACCATCTCCAACTGGAGTTGACCGGTAATCTGCCTTAATGACCGCTTCTCCAACGGCGAATCTAACAACAGCGCGGCCTCTGGTTTTTGATATTAAGAGACATGCCCTGGAAGACGGGCCGGGTATCCGTAGCACGGTTTTCTTTAAAGGATGCCCGTTAACTTGTTTATGGTGTCAGAACCCTGAATCCATTGACCCTGGCCCGGAGATCGGGTTTTATCCCCGGGACTGTATAAAATGCGGCGATTGTGTCTCCGCCTGCCCGGTATCGGCCTGTGCGCTCGAAGACCCTTTTCTGATCGACCGGAAAAGGTGCACCAGGTGCGGCGACTGTGTGGAGGCCTGCCCTGGACGTGCCCTGAGGCTGATCGGCCGCTTTTATCCGGTTGATGAACTGGTAGATATCCTCCTTAGGGATAAGACCTTCTATGAGGTCTCCGGTGGTGGAGTCACCTTTTCAGGCGGTGAGCCAACCGTTTTTATGGACTATGCTGCGGCTGTCCTAAAGGCGTTGAAGGATTCAGGCATCCATACGGCCATCCAAACCAACGGATTTTTCGCCTGGGAGGAGTTTGAGGAAAAGATACTTCCCTATGTGGATTTGATCATGTTTGATGTCAAACTGGCGGATGCAGACAAACACCGGGAATATACCGGTCAGAGCAACGAACTGATACTGGCAAATCTTAAGAATCTCCTGGCCGAACGGCCTGCGGCGAGCTCAGCCGAGCGGGCGGAGGCGGTTTTGCCGCGCATCCCGCTTATCCCGGAATTTACGGCCACGGTGGAAAACCTGCGATCCATATCAGACTTGCTGAAAGGGTTGGGCGTAAAAAAATGTTCCTTGCTCCCTTATAACCCAACCTGGATTTCCAAGGCCGAAAATTTTGGTAAAAATGTGGATCCAAGGCTTTCCAGGTACCTGCTCACACCGCAGGAGTTAAAGAAATACCAGGACATATTCAGTTGGCCTGTCTGCGTGCAACGCACAGGCAGGTCAGAACTGGTGACATTTTAGGGGGATCATATTATGCAGATAAAAAAATTATACATTTTTGTTGTACTGTCCTGTATCCTACTGCTTTCTCTTGTTTCCTGCGCCACAACTCTTCAACCCAAGCCGGAAAGACCACAGCTCACTCCGAAGTTTACAGAATTTAAACTCGACACCACTGACATCCAGGACGATCCCGTGTTTCTGGCCATCAGGAAGGATTTGGCAGGGAAGGCGTCTATCCTTGAACTTATGCGCTTTTACATGAAGGAACTGGAAAAAGATGCCTCTCCGGATTCTCCCTATCTCAGGCGACTGGCCTGGCTTTTTGCCAAGGGACGCCCGGTCGATCTCCAGGGTCATTACTATGGCCTGGCGCTGGTTTTAAAAAAGGGAGAACACCGCTATGGCGGTTTCCTTAATTGTCTCTGGAGCGCAACCCTAAGCGAGGCCTCGCCCTGGGACGGCAAGATATTTGAACCCGCTATTGAGGCCGAGCTTACGGAATATACAGAAGGCTGGGAAAAAGGCGCCGTTCCAACCTTTATGGGGATAAACTGTTTCAAAGAGGTCTGGGGATCGGTCTGGAATGTCCTGAGCACAGAGGTGCTTACCTTTTGGCTCGACCTGAAGGACGCGCCACCGGCAGAGAAAGAGAAATATGGGTATGATAAAAAAGGCGGGCTCTTTGTAGCGCATAGGGCAGAATCAGTATATCCCGGCAATCCGGGCAAGCAGGTTCTCCAGCTCAATTATCGGTGGCGTAACCTTAAAAATTCTCCGCCCCTACGCTATCTTATAGATGAGTTGGTGGAAATAGCCGATGGCCTTTATCTCGGGCAACTGCTTTTTGCCACTGACAATATTCTCAAAAATTATGATCCTGCCTGTCCGGCAGCCGGTTATAAGTACGAACATTTTGGCTATTTTCTGTTAATGGATGACGAATGGAACAAAGAAAAAAGCTATCTTCTTAGCCCAGGAGGAACGCAATGAAACACACATGTCGTATAGCGACACAAAGAACAATAAAAATAATCCCCCCTCACCCCCCTTTACTAAAGGGGGGGCACATCCTATTCCCCCTTTGGAAAAGGGGGATACAGGGGGATTTTCAGGTGAAAACCAATACCCTCATCTTATGCCTTGTGGCTATTTTTCTTTCTTCTTGCGCTGTCGCCGGCAGGCAGGGAGAAGACCTGAGACCTCAACCGGAAAAGTTTACCCAGTTTACTTTTAAAAAAGAATGCGTGGAAGGCCCCAAAGACCAGTTGCTGACGGAAATAGAAAGGGATCTGAAAGAAAGAGGGACAGTATTAGACCTGATGAAATTTTATTCAGATGAGCTGCAAAAGGACATAAGCACAAAGTCACCGTATTTTGACAAACTCCAAAAGATATTTGACTGTAGCATGGCGCCAAAAGAGATGGATGGTTATCTGCACGGGGCGGTTATCGCCTTTCAGAGTCAGGAACTCATGAAGATATTTGATGTAAACGTCCTCAACCTCCCCTGGCCCTTGGTCCGGGTCTTTTCGCCCTGGACCGGCAAGACTTTTGAAACGTGCGATCCTCAAAAACTTAAAGATATAACAGATGGTTTTGAGACCGGCGAAGTCCCAACGAACTGGGGTTCCAATACCTACAGCGCCCGGACGTTCCGTCAGAAAGTGGCCGTGGACACCATGAAGGCCCTGCACATAGAATTAGAGCCGGCTACAGCCGAAGAGATAAAGGCTCGTGACTATGATGTGAAAGGCTTCTTTTTTATTGGCCGGGAGGGACGTTCGGTTAACCCGGATAATAAGGGACGAATGGTCTATCAGTTTAACTATCGCTGGCCCAAGCTCAAGACCTTCCCGCCGGATAACTACTGTATCGATGAGATAGTACAGATAGCCGAAGGCCTCTATATGGGTCAGCTTCTCTATGCTACGGATATGTCCAGGGCATACGACCCTAAGCTGGATCCAGACCTGTACCGATACCGCAATTTCGGTTATTTTCTCCTCCTGGATGAGGAATGGGAAAAGATGAGGGTTGAGACCGGTTTCGATGTAGTAAGATGAAAAAAGGGTTCCTCAGGGGTTTGTTGGTGAAGGGTCCTTGGGGACATCCCCAAATCCACCGCCTAATTTGGCTATCGAGATTAAAATCAGCAGGTTATGGAGTATTCCTGATCACCAGCAAGATATTAGATGCAAGGCGCCGAGGAGCGACGACTGAGGCGTATGGAGCAATACGCCGCAAGGAGGAGC
>QYQD01000209.1 GCA_007280345.1 Deltaproteobacteria bacterium
GAACGGTTCAAGGGAAAGATGCCAAAACCGATAGCGCTACCATCGGCCGCTTGGATCAATAAACCCGTGCCGCTTCAGAGTGATCAAGTGCGACACTAAATTCTGCATGGAGGTGTCTCATTTTCATTGACAAGTTCCGTTACTGTAAAATAGTAAAGTAGGGGGTTATCGTTTACCATGAAGATAAGTTCCAAAAGGCAGGTAGCCATTCCCAAAAAGGTCTTGGAAACACTAAGGCTAAGACCGGGCGATGAAATAGATTTTGTAATAGAGGGGGATACAGCAAAAATAGTACCCATCAAAACTATCAAGGTGCCAAGAGACCAGGCCTGGTTTTGGACGCCGGAGTGGCAGGAAAAGGAAAGGAAAGCAGATGAGGACCTAAGAAAGAGCCGATATAAGGACTTTGAAAATGTGGAAGATTTATTAAAGGATATCCACGGTGAAGATTAGGCGCACGGAATTTTTTCTCAAAGACTACCGGGATCTTCCGTCCGAAATCCAGAAACGCGTAGATAAACAGATAATTCTCTTGGTCCAAAATCCTAACTATCCTTCACTGAAAATGAAAAAACTAAAAGGAACTGATAAATTCGAAGTAAGGATAACAAAAGGTTATCGAATGACTCTCCGATACGATGGCCATTTGCTTGAGTTAAGAAGGGTTGGTACCCACGACATCTTAAGAAAGGAAGACTAAGGTGGCGGTCTGGTCATACGATGAGGCCTTTTGTCGAAACATAGGGCTCATATCTCCTGAAGAACAGCAAAAGATTAAGAAGGCCCGAATAGCCATTGCCGGTGTTGGCGGCGTAGGCGGCCACTACCTCCTCACACTAGCTCGCACAGGCTTCGAGCGCTTTAATATCGCTGATTTTGATCATTTTGAAGTAGCCAATTTCAACCGGCAGGTGGGAGCTACCATAGAGACCATCGGCATGCATAAGGCCGAAGCCATGAAGAAGATGGCCCTGGCTATAAACCCACAAGCCGATATAAAAATTTTTGACCAGGGTATAAGCAAGGATAATATCACCGAATTCCTGAAGGACGCAGATGTCGTAGTGGACGGTATAGACTTCTTCAATATAGAAACCCGTCGTTTGCTTTTCAAAGAGGCCGGAGATCGTGGTATTTATGCCATTACCTCAGGGCCCATGGGGTTCAGCGCCACTCTGCATGTCTTCGCCCCCCATGGTATGGGTTTCGATGAATATTTTGATCTTAATGATAATCTGCCTGAGATCGATAAGCTCATAGCCTTTGGCCTGGGTCTGGCGCCCAAGGCCACACATCTTAAATACATTAAGTCATCATCAATAGACCTTACCAAACAAACCGGGCCTTCCTTGGGGCTGGCCTGCCAGCTCTGTAGTGCTTTTGTAGCCACCGAAGTCATGAACATCATCCTGAAAAGGAGAAAAATAAAGGCAGCGCCTTATTATTTCCAATTTGACCCCTATCTCCAGGTTTTTAAGAAAGGGCACCTTATGATGGGGAACAAAAATCCGGTACAAAAATTGAAACGCTGGTATGTAAAAAAGTATTTTCTTAGAGTTTAAATATGGTAAAATTAAAGTTGAAGCTTCCCGCAGCAAGCTGCGGGGAATCTCCGTATGCAAGGTAAAATGCATCGTATTCGCTCGCTAACCCCGCTGCAAGCAGCGGAGAATGCGCTCGCTATGCATGTTCACGGTAAAAATTCATAGCTCAGGAGGCAAAAAACTATGCGTTATAGAATCCTGCTTGAACAAGACGAAGACGGGGTATTTGTTGCCGAGTGTCCATCCCTGCCCGGGTGTATATCACAGGGAAAAACTCGAAAAGAGGCATTGGAGAACATTCAGGATGCCATTCGAGGATATATACAAAGTTTAAAAAAACATAACGAACCTATCCCACCTACAATTGAAGAAGAAATTGTAGAGGTAGCGGTTTGACTAAGCTACCTGTAATTTCGGGAAGAGACCTTTGCAAGATTTTAAAAAGGATAGGCTATTCCATAGACCATCAGACTGGAAGTCACATTATCCTTAGAAACGAAACTCCTCCCCATCGAAGACTGACTGTGCCAGAGCATAAGGAAATTGCCAAGGGAACTTTAAGGTCTATTCTACGCCAAGCAGGATTAACGGCGGAAGAATTTAAGGCATTCTTGAAACGATAGAATATCCAACTCATCGCTTCATACTAAAATCCTCAGGATTTCAATACAAAGCGTACAGAATTAGCTGAAAGCCGACAGCTGACCGCTGATAGCTGAGAGATAAATAAAATGATTCCCAAAGACATCCTCTACAAAATCGTTGAGGCCGGGATCTTGGCGCCTTCGGGCGACAACTGCCAGCCTTGGCGTTTCAAATGGGATGGACAAAAACTCCTTCTCCTTAACGTGCCGGAAGAGGATACATCCCTTTATAATTCAAGGCAGAGGGCCTCTCTCATCGCCCACGGCGCTGTCCTGGAAAACATGGACATCGCCGCCCGCTCCTATGGTTATTCCATGTGCCCTACCCTTTTCCCTGTACGCCAAGGCGCATCTTCAAAGGGAGAGCAAAGCCCGCTTGTAGCTGCCATCGAGTTTCAAGAGTGCCCCAGGGAGGATGATCCACTATTACCGTTTATGACCAAACGCGTTACCAACCGCAATCCGTATAAAAAACGAAAAACTATCGGCAAAGAAGTCATTGCTGCCCTGACGTCAATCCCCGAAGAAACAGGCCTCGGAGAGTTATATCTGACAGGAAAGGCAATAGATAATTCCCCTCTCCCATGGCGGGAGAGGGTCAGGGTGAGGGGGAAATTTTCAGATGACTTGAGGCTCCTGGCTAAGGCCGTAGCCATACACGACCGCATGCTCTTTGAGAACGAAAATCTGCATCATTTCGTCTTTGAACACATCAGGTGGTCAGAGAAAGAAAGCCTGCAAACAAAAGACGGCATGCCCATAAAGACCATGGGGCTGAATCCCTTCCAGGCGATGGCCTTCAGACTGCTCGGTAACTGGGCGTTGGTCTCCTTTCTGAATATCTTTGGCCTAAGCCGGATCATACCCTTCCAGAGCTACAAACTCTGCCTCAATTCTTCGGCCATGGGACTGATCCAGCTACCCGGAACCACACCAGAGGATTTTGTCCTGGGCGGTAGGCTCCTACAGCGAGTCTGGCTCGCGGCCACCAAACACGGCCTTGCTTTCCATCCCATGACCGGCATTACGTTTCTCATCCAGCGCCTCTATCTCGACAGAGAACCAGGTTTTTCAGAAGCCCATAAGAAGCTCATTGAAAAGGCGTGGGGATACTTACGGAACGTTTTCCCTGTGGACAAATCAAAGGGGATAATAATGCTCTTTAGACTGGGCTATGCCCCTATGCTATTGGCACGGGCTCCCCGGAGGACTGTCAAGCAAATTCTTGATATTGACAAAAATGATTATATAAATTATCATATTAATGCTCATGAAACGACTTTATAAGCCAGCATTTATAAAATTTGTCAAAAAACAAAGGCGTCCCTTACAGTTAGCAATTGAAGACGAGACAGATGTGGTTCTTGGAAATCCGGAAGTCGGCGAGGTCAAAACAGGTGATCTGGCTGGTTTCAGGGTCCATAAGTTTAAGTTTCAAAAGCAGGAGTATCTGTTAGCCTACCGAATGGAAACAGATACTTTGACCTTCTTTATGGCAGGGACCCATGAAAATTTTTATCAGAAGTTAAAAAGGTATATAAAAGAGGCAGGAATATGAGCATCGCAGAAAAGATTTACAAACAGATTGTTGAAATGCCAATTAAAGAGCGAGAAAAGCTCTTCGCCGCCATCGCCAGACAGGGATTTGAAAAAGAAACTTATTCTCATGAGGAGGTTTTTGGAGAACTCAGACAGAGGCCCTTTATTGTATCAGAGACTGCTGAATACCTTGGCGTTTCAGTGATTACCCTGAGGCGTTGGGTCAAGCAAGGCAAGATCAAAGCTGAAAAGATTGGCAAAAATCTAGTCTTTGAGGTGGATGAGCTAAAAAGAGTGAAAAGGGCTTCCCCTCGTCGGGAAGTGACCAGGCTCAAAAATAAATTTGTCGCCTAATGCTAAAGTTTTAACCCCACCAAAAGCAAAGGGCGGAGATATTCCCGCCCTTCCTTTTTACTTCTGACTTCTAACTTCTTCAGCTTTCCGCTTTCAGCCTTGAGCTTTGAGCTCTCTTGCTCTTATTCGTGGGCTTCCGGCCTTCGGCTTTGAGCTTTCAACTCTCTTGCTTCCATTACTTCTTCCCCAACTTCCTCCGGGCAGCCCCAGCCAGACCGATCAGACCGGTGCCAAAGAGCAACTAAGTTTTATCAGCGGTAAACTTCTCTACGATGAGCGATAGAAAATACCTCGATCTTTCCTCCCGAATCATCGATAACATAGAGAATTCTATAATCTCCAGCCCTTATTCTGTATGCCTCACGCCCGTGAAGCTTCTTTGCCCCTTTAGGGCGAGGATTGTGTTGTAACGAAATCAGGCTGGTGACGATCTTATCATGCGTCTTGACTGGCAAACGTTCCAATTCCTTTTCCGCAGATCTTTTTAAGTTAACGACGTAAGCCACTTACACAGCCTTTTTCCTTTTTTTTGCAAGATATTCATCCAGACTGCGTGAGGGCTCCTTGCGCCGCTTGTCAAGGATGGCGATATCGATTAGGTCTTCAACAAATTCTTTATCTCTGAGTAGCCTTTCAATGACAGCCTCTCTTTCTTTCTTTGGTAAGGCGCGAAAAGCTGTGAAGAACACCTCTGACATCGCGTCTGCTTTAGTCATGATTCTTTCCTCCTACCCGAAGGCAAATTTCCAAGGCATGCCAAGTTAGATTTAAAAATACCATAAAAATGACCCTGGGGGAAGAGACATTTCCGTTCGCTTGATATATTAAGCCTCCCCAAAAAGCAAAGGGCGGGGAATATTCCCCGCCCTTCTTTTTTACTTCTGACTTCTAACTTCTTCAGCTCTCTTGCTCTCATTACTTTTTCTTCCCCAACTTCCTTTCGCCACACTGACGGCACATCTGTGACCGGGCAGCCCCAGCCATACCGATCAGGCCCTGGTGAATCTTATTGCCTTTTAGAGGTTGTAATGCTATAAATTAACCATTGTGAAAAGAGTTTTTCCACCGGAGGATATAGGACTATGGCTGATAAGGAGTATAAAGAACGAATAGTAATCGATTCGCGAGTCCATTTTGGGAAGCCTTGTATAGCCGGCACACGAATCCCTGTAGAGAACGTCCTTGAATTGCTTCAGGAAAATATCTCTTTCAAGGAAATCATCGAAAACTACTATACTGATCTAGAGGAAGAGGATATCAGTGCCTGCCTCCGATACGCAGCAGATCTGGTCCGCTCTGAAGAAATTCATGTGGGAATTCTGAATGCGTCTCCTTGTTGACCAGGATATTTACAGAGTAACCATCGAGGTCCTCGAAAAATGGGGCCATGATGTAGCAACGGCCAAGCAATTTGGAATGCAAAGGGCATCAGACGAAGAGCTGCTTAAAAAGGCCCAAGAGACTGGTCGTCTATTTATTACCCGGGACAAGGATTTTGGATCCCTGGTTTTCCTGAGAGAAGAAATAGCAACGGGCGTCATATTCTTACGAATAGCGCCGAGAATAATCACTGAGGTCCATGCCGAGTTGCAACGTCTCTTCTATGAGCATAAAGAGGAAGAACTAATGCGACTCTTTTGCGTGGTCGAGCCACGTCGACATCGGATTCGCCATCTTAAATGTCGATCCTGAACATCTACCCCAAAAAGCAAAGGGCGGAGATATTCCCGCCCTTCCTTTTTACTTCTGACTTATTTAGCTGTCAGCATTCAGCCTCGTTGCTTCAAGCTCTCTTGCCTTCAGCTTTGAGCTTTTAGCTCTCTACAAGGAAATAAAATAACAACTGATTGACAAAGCATCCCTTAAGTATTACTGTAACATTAAGTAATACCGAAAAGAGAGGTAAGGAAAGGGAAAATGACAACAGCAGCGAGAAAGATCACCCAAAAGGGCCAGGTCACTATTCCCAAGAAAATACGGGAGGTACTTAAAACCAATACCGTGTATTTTGAGATTATGGACGATACTGTTATAGTAAAGGCGGTGAAGGACGCTGCCGGGTCTCTAAGCGAATATGCGAAAAATGTTAAGCCCGGTACACCGATGAAGAATATAAAAGAAAGGGCGTGGGAGGAGGCCGTCCGTGAAAAAACCCTCAAAAAATCTTCCTGACACAAACGTCATAGTCCGCTACCTCGTAAAGGACGACCCTGCCCTGTACAAAAAGGCAAAAGAATTCTTTGATAAAGTGAAAAGCGGTGGTCAGCGGGCCGTTATCCTTGAAAGCGTCATCTCCGAGTGTATATATGTCCTGACCAAGATTTACAAGGTTCCGAGGGAAAAGGCCGCAGGGAGCCTACTGGATATCCTGCACTATAAGGGAATTGTCAACAACGACCGGGAGGAATTAATCGCCTCGTTGAATTTCTTTGCAGGCAGCAACGTGGACATCGTCGATTGTATCTTGTTGGCAAAGTCAGAAAGTAGTAACAGTTGCCTCTTTTCCTTTGACGAAGGATTGAACAGGTTTGCAACCAGTACAGGGCACCACGATTTAAAAAGCTGACGTATTGGGGCGGGACGTCCCCATCGGGATGCTCAAAAAGCAAAGGGCGGGGAATTGATGTAAGATGGAAAAAGTGGACACCAAACTTGGATACAATAATCTATAGACGGAGGTGTCAGGATGAAAGGGATTCCACAAGGGCGTTACACGAAGGAGTTTCGAGAGGAAGCAGTAAAAATGGTCTTGGATGGCGGCA